>JAJDNR010000175.1 GCA_022340565.1 Desulfofustis sp. | reverse complement strand
GTTTTCATCGGGGTTGGGCCCCTGCATGGCAACGGCGAGGGCTTTGCGGTAATGTTCAGCGGCCTCCTCCCACTTCGAATCGAGAAAAGCCGAATCGCCCTTTTCCTTCTCCGTCGCCTGCGCGATTTCGCCGAGCCGGCTTGATATATCGTCGATAATCGCGGCCTTGTCGGTGACGGACAAGGTCTTCAGCTGCTCCAGCGCCAGATTGAAATCGCTGGTCGCGAGCACCCATTTCTTGCGGGCGATATAGGCAAGTGCCGATTCGTAACTGATTCTGAATCGGGCCATCCTCATATTTTCAGAAATCTCGATAACCTGTTGCCGATCGATTGCCTCCTCTTTTTCTGCGATGGCCAGCGCCTGCTCATAATTGGATAGCGCCTGCTGCCAGTTTGAAGCTGCCAACAGATCGTCTCCCTGTTTCTGAAATTTTCTAAAATTCTCAATATCTTGAACTACCTGTCTGGGGTAATACTGTCCGTCAAGCGGCAGATTCCCGGCAAGTCCTTGGGTGAGTGATTCGGACTTGAGCGTTCTCTTTATGTCGGTAATCAGCAGATCCCGTTCCGAAGCCTTGAAAAGCTTGATCTGTTTGGCCAGTCCGATGGCCGATTCGCATTGCTGTTCGGCATCGGTGAACTGATTGTTCTGCAACGAGTTCCTGCATTCGCTGAAACGCTGGTTGGCCTGGTCATATTTTGATGCGCTGAAATAGTAGGATAGTCCCGCCGCCCCTGCGACCAGGGCGATGATGATGAGGATCGCAAGAGGAACGAGGTGGGATTTCTGCCGGGGGGTATCGTCTTCAAAAAAGCTTCGTGATTCCGGTCTATCCTCGGAAATTCGGGGCTGGGACGGCGGCGACGGTCGAACCGGTTCGACCCTGCGTTTTTTCTCCGGTTCAGGGGGGCGTTTCTGCTCCGGTTCTGATTCGCGTTCCAGTTCCAATTCTGACTCGTCTTCATCGTCGCGGTCTTCACGACGCTCTTCCATGACCGGTTTGGTCCAGTCCCCAAGCAGCTCGATTGCCTGGGTCATGCGGCCGATGTCGTCCTGCAGGCCTGGATAGTCGGTGGTATATCGCTCGATTTGTCTGAAGCATTCAAGCGCTTTTCGAACTTCACCTCCGTGCTCGAACTCCAGCCCCCGGGTATAGGCGGTCTGTGCCCGTTCCAGGGCGATTGCAGCCTGTTCGGCGAGCGCTTCCCGCCCTTCGAAACTTGCTGATGCCGGGAGCTGGGAGAGTTGCTTGTCCAAACCGAAGTAGCGTCTCTGCGCAGCCAGTTCCTGCAGGTAGTCGACATCGACCTCCTCATCTTCATCTGCGACGTCGAGCCCCCCGATGATGTCGGGAGGTGCCAGCGGCTCCTTGCCATCGTCAGCGGTCTGCGAAGCTTCAAAATCGAAATCCGATTCCTTGAATATCTCGTTGAGTGCATCTTCTCCCGCATCATCCTCTTCTGCCGGCTCGTCGACAAAGCTCAGCGCCGGTTCGAGGGCGTTGCCGTCAGCTGGATCGTAGTCTGCGAGAAGATCATCCTGGATGATGTCGGCATCATCGTCGTCGAGCAGCGAGATAATCTCGTCTCCACTCTGATCGGCCGGCGATGGCGGCGTTCCTTCAGGTTCCGCCTCCGCCTGATCGCGCGGTTGTTGCGGTTCTGAAACATGCTCCGCATACCATTGCGCTGCTTCTTCGTTGAACGCATTGGCGGTGGAGTAGACCGCTCCGGAGATCATTTCCCGGATATGGGATATCAAATCGACGATGGAACGATTTTTTTCCCAGAAGTCTCCGATGCATATGGCTGCGGGGTCGAAATCCGGGTGAAAAATGGGGCTTTTCGGCTTGCAGCTCGGAGGAAAATGGGGAAAGCCGAAGGGGATGCTGATCGAGACGACGTGATGATCCGCTTTCTCAACCTCTCCTTCCGGTGTTTTCTGCAGCCCTTCTATCCGATAGGTTATCTCGTAGGTGTCCGGCGGATTTCCTTCGGTCGGCACGACACTGATATGCGGATCGTCTGCAAAGGCGTGAGTAAGATCTTTTTTGATCGCTTCAAGTTGCTCGGTCGCTATTGCCATGGATGTGCACCGGTCGTATTCAAGCAGGATGATGAGATCGATATCAGCTCAATAATACAGCAATTTTGCGCAACAATAAAAGACTTTTTACCCGCGGTTACGGGCGAACCTGCGCAAACGGTGCCAGATCAAGAATTTCCATGAAGCTTTCGACATGGTACCTGGCATCGAGCTGCCGGTTTCTAAACGCGATCAGATCGACACCGGCGTTCACGGTATGTTGCCGGTCAACCTCGGAATCGCCGATGAAGATCGTTTGCCCGGGGGCGCAGCGGAAATGGTCAAAGATCTTGAACAGGGCGTCGGGAGCCGGTTTGGGCATCGCTATGTCGATCGATGTTACCACCAGTTCGAAATAGCCGGTCAGCCCGAAGGTTTCAAGGAGCGGCGCCATGGTGGTGGTTCTGTTGGTGGAAATCGCGAGGTGGAAATGCTCCTTGACGATCTCGAGAAACCCGACCAGATCGGGTTCCATGACCATCGAGGACAGATACGGCGTGTAATCCAGATTCTCCCGGTGGCGATGCACCGCCTTCAGGTCGACGTGCGGGTGGGCCTTGAAGATACAGGCCACGGAATCGGAGACATTATGGCAGTGCGCATAATGCAGTTGGTCTTCAGTCATCGGCCCGCAGCCGAAGGCGGCGAGCAGGTCGTTGTAATAGCTCCGGTTGGCTTCGCGGGAGTCGAAGAGGACGCCGTCGCAGTCGAAAACGATCAGTTTCAGCATGGAGCCGGGGGGGTGGGATGTTCGATATGTGTCACGTCAACAGCAGGGCTTTGACGAATCGCATACCGAAGCCGAGCAGCAGTTCGTCATCCTGTACGATACGATCGGGAACTTCCAGCGGATATTCCAGCTGGTCTTCGAGGATCAGTCTGCGAAACGAATCGAGGTTGAACAGTGCCAGTTTGTACAGCCGGTACTGTTCAGCTGACAACCTCAGGTCCGCGCCGATACGTTCATGCTGGGTGATCCCGGTCAGCATGTCGTTGAAGCGGTTATACGGTTCCAGGCCCTGCGAGGCCGTGAAGCTCTGTACCGTCTGAAGGCACTTCTCGTCAAATCCGCGACAATGCGGTTCCCTGAGCAGGATGAACTGCTCCGTGAGCGTGCCGCCGTGCCTCGTAACGCCCCTTCCCAGCGGATAGGTGCGGCAGGCGCCGGGCCTGTTCTGATAGACCGAGCATCCGTGCGGGGTCACGAAAACGCAACTCGCCCTGCCGTCATCGACCATGCTCAGGTAAAACTCGGGGAAACAGCGTGCGGGGTGGTTTTCCTCGATGATATAGCGCTGATGCAGCTCATCCGACGTCAGTCCGGTGGCCCACCTCAGCCGTAGCACGTCATACGGGGTCAGGGCCAGTTCCAGTTCCCTGCAGCATTCGGTGAAGCATGAGACATCCTTGTGGCAGAGGAAGAAAAAGCTCTCCCCCGCCTCTATGCGGCTCACCTGGTCGGGAAGATATGGCACCGTCATAGCCGCTCAGGCCTGCTTGCGCTTCCAGTAGGTCAGCAGCGGGCTGGCGATGAAGATCGACGAGTAGGTTCCGACCGCGATGCCGACAATCAGCGCGAAGGAAAAGTCATGGATCACCGTGCCGCCGAACAGGAAGAGGGCGAACAGAGCCACGACCGTAGTCAGTCCGGTGATGATCGTGCGGCTGAGTACCTGGTTGACGCTGGTGTTGATCACAGAGGCCTCGATTTCATTGGTGTCGCGCTTGTTCATGTTTTCCCTGATGCGGTCGAAGACGATCACCGTATCGTTCAGCGAATAGCCGGCGAGCGTCAGCAGGGCGGTGACGATGAGCAGGGTGATTTCCACATTGAGCAGCCAGCAGACGGCGAGCACCACGAGCACGTCATGGAAGGTGGCCACCGCGGCCGCCAGCCCGAAGCCGAGGTCGAAGCGGAAGGCCAGATAGACGATCACGCCGGCCAGTGAAATCAGGATGGCCTGGATCGCCTTGTTGCGCAGTACCGCGCTGACGCTGGAGCCGATTTCCGATTGGCTTTCAAGTGTGAAGCCCTTGTCTGCGAGCGTCTCGGCGAATATCCGGTCCACCTGATCGGCGAGATTAGCCACCGTGGCCTCTGATTTCTTCACTTTGATGATCAGCCGGTTCTCGTTCTCGACCTCCTGCAGGTCAACCGCTTCCATGCCGCTGCGCGAGAAGGCGTCGCGGACCTCGGCCATGGTGAATTCTCTGGCCGCCTGGTACTGGAGCAGAGAGCCGCCGGAGAAGTCGACGCCGAGATTGGCGCTGCCGCGCATGATCTGCAGGACGGCAATCAGGCCGAGCAGCACCAAGGCTCCCGACAGGCCGAAGGCAATCTTGCGCAGCCCCATGAAGTCGATATTGGTGCCTTTGGTGATCTGCATAAAGGAGAGTTTGGTAAGCACCTTTTTAGCGGTCAGTGTGTCGAAGGCGAGACGCGAGCAGACCAGGGCGGTGAACAGGTTGAAGATGATGCCGAGCGTCAGGGTAACCGCGAATCCCTTGATCGGCCCGGTGCCGAACAGAAACAGCGCGAGGGCGGTGATCAGGGTGGTGACCTGGGAGTCGACGATGGTCCAAAAGGCTTTGCCGAAACCGGAATCGATGCTCGCTCGAACCGGTTTGCCGAGCGCCTGTTCCTCACGCATACGCTCGAAGATCAGGATGTTGGCGTCGACCGCCATACCGATCGACAGCACGATACCGGCTATGCCCGGCAGGGTCAGGGTGGCGTTGAGCACCGCCAGTCCGGAGAACAGGAAGAGTATGTTGAGGGCCAGAGCGAAATTTGCAATGATTCCGGAGAGTCGGTAGTAAATAACCATGAAGACCACCACCATGAGCGCCCCGAACAGTCCGGAGGTGAGCCCCTTGTTAATCGAGTCCTGGCCGAGGCTGGCGCCTACCGTCATGTTCTGGATCACTTCCACCGGCGCCGGCAGTGCACCGACCCTGAGCACGATGGCGAGGTCCGACGCCTCCTCATGGGTGAAGCTCCCGGAAATCTGTGCCGAGCCGCCGAGGATCCGCTCGCGGATGACCGGTGCTGATTTTACCACGCCGTCGAGCACGATGGCCACTCTGCGGCCGACGTTCTTTTCGGTTATATTGGCGAACAGCTTGCCGCCGCGGGAGGTGAGGTCGAGGCTGACATAGGGTTCGTTGAAGGTGCCGCCGATCCTCACCTGGGCATTTTTCACCATGTCACCGGTCATCAGCACCTTGTTTTCGAGCAGGATCGGTTGCCCGCTCTCGATGCCGGTCTGCTTGTCCGTCAGGCGTTCGAAATAGATCGAGGTGTTGGCAGGCAGTTGCGCGATCAGGAGCTGATTGAGTTTCTTGACTTCGTCAAGCTCCTGCCATTTCCCAGACCATTGACCCGATTGGGTGACGCTGGAGATCAGCTGATCGATGTTGATCCCCTCGCTCTCGGCGACCATCTTGAACTCGAGCTGAGCAGTGTCGCCGAGCAGTTTCATGGCCCGCTCAGGATCTCTGATGCCCGGCAGCTGAATGACGATCTCATCGGTCCCCTGGCGGATGATCACCGGTTCGGCGACACCGAACTGGTCGATACGATTCCTGATGATCTCCAGGGACTGGGCCACCGCATTGTTCTTGATATAGTCGATCTTGTCCTGGCTCAGTTTGAGAATGATGCGGGGGAAACTCCCTTCCTTGGCATCGACCTGAACCTCGAGTTCCTCATCGAAGCCGTCGCTGATGATTTCCTGTACCTTGTCGACGGCGCTTGCATTGGGCAGCGTGAATATGATGGTGTCCTTGGCAGGAGACTTGCTCTGAACGGCGGATATCGACTCTTCGGCGAGGGTGTCCTTGAGGTCGTTGGCCGCCAGTTCCAGGCTATTTTCTTCAGCTTTTTTGAGATTGACCTTGAGAACCAGGTGCATACCGCCCTGCAGGTCGAGGCCGAGCCGCAACCCCTCGGGCGCCATATACGTTTTCCACCAGGACGGCGTGTTCGCATAAAATGATGGAACGACGGTGACGACCGCCAGTACAACGAGAAAGACCAACAAGCCGAGTTTGAGTTTGATTCCAGTGTTCATGTACTTCCCCGAAAGGATTTGACGAGTAGTTTATTTCCACGCACAGACCAGCCTCGCGATTATACCGTAATGCCCGAATCTTGCAAGGTTTGCCGAAGATTTTGTTCGTATGGCCAGGGATTTGGAAAAGAATTCCGATGTCTAGCCGGTCGGACCGACAGGCGTCGTGCTACGTCAGCGTGTTTATCTTCACCGCCATGCAGGCGGCCCCGAAGCCGTTGTCGATATTGACCACCGCCAGACCGGGGGCGCAGCTGTTGAGCATTCCCAGCAGTGCGGCGAATCCGCCGATTCCTGCCCCGTATCCAACCGATGTGGGCACGCCGATCACCGGACAGTCGACGAGGCCGCCAACCACGCTGGGTAGCGCTCCCTCCATGCCGGCGACGACGATGATCACCGAAGCCCCGGCAAAGAGGTTGCGATGGGCCAGCAGCCGATGCAGCCCGGCCACTCCGGCGTCATAAATGGTGTTCACATGATGCCCGAAGGCTTCGGCGGTGATCCGGGCTTCCTCGGCAACCGGCAGATCGGAGGTGCCGGCACAGATTACGATGATGGTACCGCGGAGCCTGTCAGCGTCAATCCGATTCTGTTCATACTGCAGCATTCGCGCCTGTTCATGGTAGGTGAACTGCGGCAACTGCTCGAGAACGGTTTCAGCCTTGTCGGGGGCCACCCGGGTCGCCAGCACCACTCCGCCTTTTTCCATCATGGCGCTGCCGATGGTGATGATCTGTGCGGCCGTTTTCGATTCCCCATAGATGACTTCCGGCACCCCGGTGCGCAGGTGCCGCTGGTGATCCAGAAAGGCCCCGTCGAGCTGTTCCGCTGGAAATCCTTTCAGCATTTCCAGCCCCTTGTCTATGGACAGCCGCCCGCTTTGGATATCGGCGAGCAGGGCTCTGAGGCGATATTGATCCATATTCCATGTGGTTGAAGTGAAGGCTGTTTCTGGTATTCAGCCGATACGCATAGCGGCTGTCAGCTTATCATGTGCATACGCTGTCGTAAAGTCTGCTGTGATGTTTACCCCGGCAGCTGATTTTGTTACAATACTATCCTTTGCCTATTCTGCCGGAACGGCTGAGCGGAGTCATACGCCGATCGATTCCCGGCGGCACCGGGGATCGTCGACGCATCAGACAGACATCTTTACGAGGAAGCAATGGCCCAGGAATATCTGCCCGACTATATCGTCTCTTTCATGAACCCGGATTCCTATGATCATCCGGTTACCGATGTGCAGCTTATCCAGACGCACATTTCCTATGTCCTGATCACCGATCGATTCGTCTACAAATTCAAGAAACCGGTGGATTTCGGCTTCCTGGATTTCTCGACACTCGAAAAACGTGCCTTTTTCTGCGAGCAGGAGGTAACGCTCAATCGCCGTCTCTGCCCGGACATCTACCTGGGTCGGGTGGGCGTGCATCAACGAGGAGACGGTTATCTGCTGGGCGGGGACAAAGGCGCGATCGAATACGGCGTGAAGATGGCCCGCATGGATGAAAGCGCGATGATGAGCCGGGTAATGGCCGCAGGCGCTCTCAGCACCAAACATCTTGACAGGATCGTCGAGACGCTGGTTCCGTTCTACGCGTCGGCGGAAGCCACCGCCGAGATCAAACGTTTCGGGCTGCCGGAACGGGTTGCGGTCAATGTGATCGAGAATTTCGACCAGACCGAGTCCTTTGTCGGAGGAACGGCGCTCGGCAAACCTCATTACGACTGCATCAAAGCGTATGCGACCGGCCTTCTCAAGCAGACGGCGCGATTTGAGCGGCGGATCGCAGACGGCCGTATCAGAGACTGTCACGGTGACCTCTATTCGGCAAATATCTGCCTGGCTGATCCGGTTCATATCTTCGACTGCATCGAATTCAATGACCGCCTGCGCTATTCCGACGTGGCGGGAGACATCGGCTTTTTGGCGATGGATCTCGATTACCACGGGTTGCATGAACTGGCCGATTATTTTGTCGATCAGTATGCCGAAAAGGCACACGACCGGGCCATCTTCGATCTCATTGCGTTCTACAAGTGCTACCGGGCGTATGTGCGTGGTAAAATCAGCCTCTTCACCGCCGCGGATCCCGGGGTCGATGCGCAGACGGCTGCTTCCTGCACCGAACAGGCCAGGCGTTATTTCACCCTGGCGGCCCGTTATGCAGAAGAAGATTCCTGAGCCGCTTGTCGCGGTATTCTTTGGGCTTACCGGATCGGGTAAAAGCTACCTGGCCGTTCGCTGGGCAGCGCGGCACGGTCTGGAATACCTGAACAGCGACCAGATCAGAAAGGAGCTTGGCGGGGTTGCTCCGGAAAGCAGGCATCACGTAGCGTTCAACCAGGGGCTTTACAGCCCTGAAATGACGCGGCGGACCTATGATGCGATGGTCGACCTGGCGACGCGCTGCTGTTCCCGGCCGGGGGCCTCCGGTGTCGTGCTGGACGGTTCATACGGGAAGCGCGGTCAGCGGGATCAGGTCGTTGAACGGTTTGCAGGTGCATCCCGGATCATTTTCATTTATTGTTATTGCGCTGAATCGGTGACCAGGCATCGCTTCACCCTGAGGGCGGAAGATGATCGGGCGGTGTCCGACGGGCGCTGGGAAATCTACGTCGGACAAAAACGAATTTTTGAGGTGCCTGAAGAGGTCGACGGGGCGCAGTTCGCTGCAATCGATACCGATAAGCCGGTAGCAGCGCTGATCGAAGAGGTCGATCAGGCAATCCAATCGAACTGGCCCGACACCGGTCGCTGAGCATGAACGGACAGGTATCCAGGTGCCTTGAACCATTTACCAGGAATAGGTGATTACGGTGTACAGACGGATCTACTACATCCGATACCCCAAAGAGATTAGCGAGAAGCCCATTATCTACCATCTGATCAAGGAATATGACGTCGAGGTCAATATCCTTCGAGCCAATATCCTCCCGCAGCGGGAGGGGATATTGATCATCGAGCTGGCAGGGAACAAGGCCAACATCAACGCGGGTTTGGAATATCTCGGCAAGCTCGGCGTCTCGTCCGAGCGTCTGGCAACCCGGATCCGCAGAGACGATGAGCGATGCTTCCAATGTGGTGCCTGCACTGGCGTCTGCCCGGTGGGGGCGCTCTATATCAGGCGAGAGGATATGGCGGTGATGTTCGACGCCGACAAGTGTACCGGCTGCAATCAGTGCGTGCTGATCTGCCCGGTCAGGGCGATGGAGATGTCGCTGGGCGAGGAGTGGCTCGAGACCAGTGAGGTCCCGACACCCACACCACTGTTTTCGTAACGGTCGCCGGCTGGCCTGCAGCAGGTTTTAGGGGGCAGCCCTGCTATTCAGACGGTTTCGCCTCGCTCTCAAAATTGCTGAAACTCATCCAGTCGGGCAGCGACAGGTCCTTGAACCAGGACCCGATTCCCGATTTGGGCGGGTTGCCAGCCTCGATCCGGTCGAGCAGCTCACGCGCATCCGGGGCGACTGCCGAGTCAGGATACATGGCCAGAATGTAGCGCAGCCTGACCGCCGCCGGACCATACTTGCCGGTACGCAGATAGAATTCGACCACGCTGTACTCGTGGTTGACGAGAAATTCAGTGGCGGCTTTGATGCGCGCTTTGGCTTCGTCGGTATAGGGTGATACGGGGTAGGCTCGGAGCAGTTCCTGGAACGCCTGGATCGAGTTCACCGCACCGCTGATGTCCCGGTCGATTCTGCCGATCCGTTTGTAGTGGCACATGCCCTTCTGATACATAACATAGGCGATCGCCTCATTGGTCGGGTGGCGCTCTTCGAAATCGTTATAGCCCACCAGGGCTTCTTCGTAGCGTTCCATATAGTAGTTGCTGTCCGCCGCCTTGAGTTCGGCCAGCGGCGCCTGCGGGCTGAACGGGTAACGGTCGAGAATTTCGTTGAAATACTCTATGGCCAGAAAATACTTGCCGACGTTGAACTCGTCCATACCCTTGATGATCAGCTGTTCGGCCGGGGCGTTGACCTCGGCTTTTTCCTCGATCCTGAAGGTCTCCTTGAGCGTGGTGCAGGCAGGGACCAACAGTAAGATCAGCATTCCCAGCAGCCATAGTGACCGGGTACGGCTGGGGGCAGAACCACTCCTGATAGGTGTGTCGTCGGCAGTCATAGGCGTGTCGGTATTCAGGCTTCCAATTTATTTGCTTCTAATCTGCTTATCAGATAGTGCTCGGCTGCAATGACGGCGTTGGCGCCTTCTCCGCAGGCGTTGATGACCTGACGCATCAGCTTGCTTCTGATGTCGCCGGCGGCAAATACACCGGGAATCGCGGTGCGGGTTTCGCAGTCGGTGATGATGAATCCCCACTGGTCGGCGCCCAGCTGCTGTATAGGTAGAATGCTGTTGTTCGGGGTAATTCCGATCAGCACGAAGACGCCTTGAACATCGAGGGTGGAGGTGTTGCCATTGTTGTCAATCAGACTCAGCCGCTCGACTTCCTTGTCGCCTTCGATGCCGGTTACTCTGGTGTTCCAGATATACTCGATTTTCTTGTTGGCGAAGGCCATTTCCTGCAGGATTTTGGTAGCGCGCAGCTCGTCCCGCCGATGGATAATGGTGACCTTGCTGGCGAATCGGGTCAGGTAATCGGCCTCCTCGACCGCGGTATCCCCGCCGCCGATAACGGCAACGTGCATGTTGCGGTAAAACGGGGCATCACAGGTCCCGCAATAGGACACCCCCTTGCCGAGCAGTTCCACTTCGCCGGGGATGCCCAGCTTGTTGGGGCTCGCTCCGGTGCAGATTATCAGCGAATCACAGGTCACTGTCGAGCCGTCGTGGAAGATAAGCTTCTTGACGGCGTCGTCGCCGAGATCGAGCGACGCAACCTCCTTGGTGAGGATGTTGACATCGAACCGTTTGGCCTGGGCGGTCATCTTTTCCATCAGGTCGAATCCGGAGATTCCGTCAGGGAAACCGGGATAGTTGTCGACCCAGTCAGTGGTCAGGACCTGGCCGCCGGGGGCCCCTTTTTCAATCATAACATGATCAATGCGCGCCCGTGACGCATACAGTCCGGCCGTTAAGCCAGCCGGACCCCCGCCAAGGATGACCAGTTCGTAATGGTTTTTATCCGTCATAGAGTGTCTGCGATTGATGAGCGGTAGCCGGCTCTGTTGGGATTCCGTTAAAGGGCCTTATTGATCAAATCGATCAACTGGGACTTGCCGACGGCGCCGGTGATCTGATCAACCACATCGCCACTCTTGAAAAGAATCAGTGTCGGAATTGCCCTGATACCATATTTCCCCGGGGTTACTGGATTGTCGTCAACGTTCATCTTGGCAACGGAGATCTTGCCCTCGTATTCCCCGGCCAGTTCCTCCACAACGGGGCCAATTGCTTTACAGGGACCGCACCACGGTGCCCAGAAGTCAACCAGGGTCGGCTGGTCTGAACCGATGGTCGTATCGAAATCGGCGTCATTCAACTGTACAACCTTATCGCTTGCCATTGTATGTCTCCTTGGGGTGTTTTTCTTTTGGTTTCAGCTGATTAAAAAAATATCGGAGCGCTGGACAGCCATTTCGTCAGTTTACCTTTTGACCTGTTCCCTGACAAGAAAAAAACTGGATGCTGCCGCGCCCCGTTCCAACCCTCTATCGGTCTTCTACAGTGTGCATGAAACTCCAAAGATCAAGAGGTGCTGAGAGGTTTGACACGGAAAAGTAGCCCATGCTATAGTACCACCCCGGGCGATCGCCTGGAGCCCGGGAATTACCCCTGGAACTGATGCGATCAGGGCCGCATCGAGGCGGACGTGGTCCTGCTGTCCGATCCTTTACCAGAATGGAGATGCCAACATGAATAATAAGCAGTCACAGCAGATGTTTGAACGTGCCCGCAGGGTGATTCCCGGCGGAGTCAACAGCCCCGTCAGGGCCTGCCGGTCGGTGGGCTGTGATCCCCTGTTCATCCAACGGGCCGGCGGTGCGACGATCACCGATGTGGACGGCAACGAGTATATCGACTTCGTCTGCTCCTGGGGACCGATGATATGCGGCCATGCCCACCCGGACATCGTTGCGGCGGTCAAACGGACTGCGGAGAGCGGCACCAGTTTCGGGGCGCCTACCCCCGCGGAGATCAGCCTGGCCGATATGGTCGTGGAGGCGGTACCGTCGATCGAAAAGGTCCGCTTCGTGAATTCCGGGACCGAAGCGACCATGAGCGCCATCAGGCTGGCCAGAGGATACACCGGCAGAAACGTGGTCGTCAAATTCAACGGCTGCTACCATGGGCATGCCGATTCGTTCCTCGTCAAGGCCGGCTCGGGGATCGCCACCCTGGGTATTCCCGGCAGCCCCGGAGTACCTGAAGACATCGTCAGGAACACCGTATCCATCCCCTACAACGATGTTGACACGCTGGAAAAAACCCTGGGCGACGACCGTCTCGACATCGCCTGCGTCATTCTCGAGCCGGTAGCCGGAAACATGGGCTGCGTGGTGCCGGATCGCGGCTTCCTGGAGCGGATTCGCGCGCTGACCGAAGAGCGTTCGATCGTGCTGATCTTCGATGAGGTGATTACCGGGTTCAGATTGGCCTATGGCGGCGCCCAGGAGTATTTTTCCATCACTCCGGACCTGACCTGCCTCGGTAAAATCATCGGTGGCGGGTTGCCGGTGGGAGCGTACGGCGGCAAGCGCGAGATCATGGACCAGATCGCTCCGGACGGACCGGTATATCAGGCGGGGACACTGTCCGGCAATCCGCTGGCCATGGCCGCCGGGATCGCAACCCTGAAGCTCCTGCAGCGGCCGGGCTTCTATGAGGAGCTAAATGACAAATCAGCCTCTTGCGCCGGCCGTTTGAAGGAGATCGGCGAGCGTTCCGGGATCGACGTACAGCTCAATCATGTCGGGTCGCTGATGACCTGCTTTTTCACCGGCCAAAAGGTGGTCGATTTCGAATCTGCGATGTCGGCAGACACCGCGCAATACGGTGAACATTTCCGCAATCTGCTGTCTCGGGGGATCTATCTGGCGCCGTCGCAATTCGAGGTCGCATTCATCTCCTCGGCGCACACTGCGAAAGACCTGGAAAGGCTGGCGGAAATGACTGAATGGTCATTCAAAAAATTGGCGGAAAAGTAAAAAATACGTTGACTTTGCACAGGGAGCGTGATACCAAACGCTTTGGAATTGATAGGACGAATGTGAGCGTTTGGACGCGGTGATCGAGATGTCCGATTTCAAGAAAGAAATGATGTTTCTTATCGGGCATTATGGTCACATCGGTATCACCTTCGTCGCTTCGATTTTCATCGGTATGGGTGGAGGGATTCTGATCGACCAGAAGGTCTTCGATGGTCGAACGGCTCCGTGGTTCACCTTTATCGGGCTGGCATTCGGCATCGTTGCCGGGTTCAAGAGTCTGTTCGAGGTTCTCTGGAGAGCGAGCAAGAATCTGGAGAAGGATAATAACGAGACGGACAAAACGGACCAGTAGCGGTGGAAGACAGGCTGTCCCTGAAACGAATGCTGGCGCTGAGCTGGCTGTATCTGGCCGTCCTGGTGGCGGGGGCATGGGTGATAAGTTCATGGTCGTTCGCCTGGGGGGTGCTGGCCGGGGGGATCATCTCGATCGTCAGCTTCCTGGCGTCATCCCGGGACGTGGAGGGTTTTTTCGAGAACCTTGAGACCACACGGGAGCAGCCGGCCCAAGAGATAAAACAGATCAAAAAGGGTCTTATCGTCAAGTTCTGGCTTCGGTTACTGCTGATCGGGCTGGTCCTGCTGGTGTTGATTAAATACAGCAGTATCAATGTCTTCGGTCTGATTCTGGGGCTCACAACGGTGGTATTCACCATAACGGTTTCCGCCGTCGGCGCCGCGTGGGGATACTACTTCAGGAGGAGGTAGAAAAAGGATCATGGAACATCCGATATTGTTCATTTCCGTTATTCTGGAGGCCCTTGGGCTGCCGGTTCCGCACGGCCCGGTCGGGCACACCTTTCTCGAACAGCTGTGCGCGCCCTACATGACATATACCTGGCTGGTCATGGCCTTTTTGTACTTTGTCGCCAAGCTGACCGTCAGCGATCTCGAGATGGTTCCGGGAAAAGGCCAGAATTTCTGGGAGATCGTCATCGGCGGCCTCGATAATTTTTTCGCCGACAATATGGGACGCAAGCTCACCGATGAATTTTTCCCGATGCTGGCCACCTTCGGCCTCTACATCGCCGTCGCCAACCTGATCGGGCTGATTCCCGGTTTCATGTCGCCCACTGCATCGCTCAACACCACGCTGGCACTGACCATCATCGTCTGGTTGAGCCACCATTATATCGGCCTCCGCGAACACGGGCTGAGCTACTACAAGCATTTCATGGGACCCATGTGGTGGCTGGTGCCGCTGATGCTGCCGATCGAGCTGATCAGCAACCTGGCCCGCCTTATTTCGCTGTCCATTCGTCTGTTCGGAAACATCATGGCTAAAGAGACGCTGCTTGGCATTCTGTTCATGCTCGCCGGCGCCTTCTTCGCGCCGCTGCCAATCATGCTGCTCGGCGTGCTTGTTTCACTCGTTCAGGCAATGGTATTCGTTCTGCTGTCGGTAGTGTACTTCAGTCAGGCCCAGGATCATGCCCATTGATCAGCAGGTTCTCTCACCGCTGTTTGATTTGTTAAGATAAGGTAAAGGAAGAAGGCCAAAACAAAAACCTACAAGGAGAATTACAATGGAAGGAAACATCTTTTTAGCTCTAACCTGCGTTGGTGCTGCATTGTCGATCGGCCTCGCCGGACTTGGTGCAGGTATCGGCATCGGCTCGGTTGGCCAGGGTGCTACCATGGGTCTTGCCCGTAATCCGGAAGTGCAGCCGAAACTGATGGTTTTCATGATCCTCGGCATGGCACTTGCCGAATCAATCGCAATTTACGGTTTGGTCATTTCGCTGATCCTGCTTTATGCAAACCCGTTGAAAGCTCTAGCGGGGTTCTGATAACTGCAGACGCGCACTTACCGATATCCCTGGCAGCAGGGATGAGAAAAGGCTACAGTTTTTCTGTAGCCTTTTTTCTTTGTGCGCCCGCCTGGCAGTCTGATAATGCCGACTGCCGCACATTGAATCTGAGCGTTCGTTTCGGCCATGACAGAGAAAGATCTCATCATTGAGCCCCGCAGAGGGAGAAAGGAACAGCTGCTGCCGGGACGGGCTCTGATGGTAGTCAACCCGGTTGATGCGGATCTGGCCGCTGAGGTGTTTCTGCGCTCTACCGGAAAAACGTGGGAGGTGGCCAGGCCCCGGATCGTGGTTGACGGCGCCCGGCGTTTGTGCGTGGCGGGACCGGCGCTGGGGGCCCCGGCGGCGGCGCTGCTGCTCGAAAAGCTGGTGGTGTTGGGAGTCACGGAAATCTGGCTGGTCAGCTGCTGCGGCTCACTGGATCCCTCTCATGCCATCGGCGATCTACTGATCGGAACTCGGGCCGTGAGCGGAGAGGGTGTTTCCCGCTACTATTCAGAGGCGGAAGTGGTCGAGCCGGGCAGCGCGGCGACGGAGGAGTTGCGCGAATTTGCAGAAACCCGTTCGATGACCGCCAGGAGCGGAACGATCTGGTCCACCGATGCGCCCTACCGGGAACGGAGATCCGAGCTGCTGCGGCTGCAGGAGCGAGACGGTATAGTCGGGGTGGACATGGAATTCAGCGCCCTGTGCACTGTCGCATCGTTCAGATCCGTCGGCCTGGGGGCGCTGTTCGTGGTATCGGATATGCTCTGGACAGGCAGCTGGAAGCCGGGGTTCGGGAAGGCGGCACTGAAAGAGGCGAATCGGAATCTGATCGAGAAGATCATTCAATACGGTCTGAGCAAAGGGGCTTGAACATGATCAAAACCTTTCATCTGGTCAGTCTCGGCTGTCCGAAAAATCTGGTTGACTCGGAAGTGGTTTACGGTCTGCTCGAGAAGGCCGGGTGGCATGGCGTCGACCACCCGGAAACGGCGCGGGTCCTGCTGATCAATACCTGCGGCTTCATTCAGCCGGCGGTCGAGGAGAGCATCGAAGAAATCCTGGAACTGGCTCAGCTCAAATCAGAGGACCCGGATAAGCGGCTCGTGGTAATCGGCTGCCTGGTGCAGCGCTACCGGGAAAAACTCCAATCGGAGCTCGCCGAGGTCGATTTGTTCGTCGGCACCGAAGGTGTTCCCGACGTTCCGGCGTTGCTCGATGCGCTGATCGACAGCAGGCTTGACGAAAGACTCGCCGTTCCCGCCCCGTTTCTGATGAACGCGAGCCTCCCGAGACGGCTCTCGACCCCTTTTTTCCGGGCTTGGCTGAAAATAACCGAAGGGTGTGACAATCGCTGCTCGTACTGCATGATCCCGACCATCAGGGGGAGGCTGCGCAGCCGCAGTGAAGAGGATCTGATCGCCGAGGCCGTCGCTCTGCAGGCCGCCGGCGTCAGAGAACTGTCTCTGGTGGCGCAGGATCTTACCGCCTTCGGGCGTGACCATTACGGCGAATCCCGCCTGGAGAACCTGGTGAAAAAGCTGCTCGACGAGACCGCTATCGACTGGATCCGTCTGATGTATCTGTACCCTTCGACACTGAGCCCGGGGCTGCTCGATCTGGTTGCCGGAAACCCCCGCATCGTGCCGTATCTCGATATCCCGCTGCAGCACGTCAGTACGAGAATTTTACAGGCAATGAACCGGCGCTACGGTCGTGAGGACATTCTTGATATGCTTGCCGAGGTCCGCCGCAGGATTCCCGGGGTCGCGCTGCGAACCACCCTGCTGCTCGGCTTTCCCGGCGAAACCGAGGACGATGTGGACCTGGTGGAAGGGTTTCTTGGCGATGCCGAACTTGATCATGTCGGTATCTTCGCCTATGAAAACGAGGAAGGCAGTCCTGCAGAGCACTTGGACGGACAGGTTGACGATGCCGAGAAAGAGGAACGGGTGCAGCGGATCGCTGCGGTTCAGTCAGGGATTTCGGAGAGAAAACTGCGGCGATTCGTCGGCCACATCGAACCGGTGCTGATCGAAGGCATCAGTCGGGAAACGGATCTTCTGCTGGAGGGACGAACCAGGTATCAGGCTCCTGATATCGACGGGTGCGTATTGATAAATGAAGGAGAGACGCGCCCCGGTGAGATCGTCGAAGTGGAAATCACCGAGGCGCAGACCTATGATCTGGTGGGCCGGATAATCAAGCCCCTGGATAATCTTTCCTGAAGATTAAGAGCGGTACCGGTTGACTTGTTCGCGCAGATCTTTTCCAACTTTGAAAAACGGCAGCTTTTTCGGACTGACTTTGATTTTTCTGCCGGTCTTGGGATTTCGGCCTTCATAGGATCCGTACTGCTTGATCACAAAACTCCCGAATCCTCTGATTTCGATGCTTTCTCCGCGGGCCAATGCTTCGGTCATGGTGTCGATAACGGTGTTGGTTATTGCTGCCGCTTCACGATGAGGAATACCAATGTCCTGGGCCAATGCCTCAATCAGTTCTGATTTGTTCATGTGACACTCCTTTCTGGAAAAGGTCTCGATGCCCACCGGGGCAACTCCGCGAACAAATGGCCTGCCTTAAGAAAAATTAAATCAAGAATAAATTCAATTGGTTGTATTTACAAGCTTAAAGAGCAAATTTTTCCTATTAAAAACAACTGGTTATCAAGGAAAAATGGTTCTGCCCGCATCGTCAAGCTGTACGTAACTATCTAGATTTAATCAGTTAATCTGTAATTTGTAAAGAGAAATATTACAAATATATTTTTTTCAGATCCTCGGGTCCCAGAAACCGGTAGGATCCGCTCTTCAGACCGCCGAGCCGCAATTTCCCATAGGCGACCCGTTTCAGGTTGACGACCGGGTGTCCAACCGCCTGGAACATCCTCCGAACCTGGCGCTTGCGGCCCTCGTGGATGGTAATCTGGAGGCTGGTGCAGGGGGCCTGCCGGCGGACCCGGGAGATTTTCGCCGGCCAGGTCTTTCGCCCGTCGATGACGATTCCCGCTTCGAGTGCGGCGATGGTTTCTGGCTTGACGGTTCCCCTGGCGATCACTTCGTAGGTCTTGTTGGTTTCGTGGCTCGGGTGCTGAACCTTCTGTGCCAGGCCGCCGTCATTGGTCAGCAGCAGGGCGCCTTCGGTGTCGATATCGAGCCTTCCGACCGGGAACACCCGGGCGTCGATTTGTTTCAGAAGCGAGGTGACCACCGGCCGGCCCTGCGGGTCGGACAGCGTGGTGACGTATCCCTTCGGCTTGTTCATTAGAATGTATATGAGGTCCGTGTCCGGCTTGACGACTTCGCCATCGAATCGGACGACCTGGCGGGCCGGGTCTATCTTGCTACCCATCCCGGTGACCACCGCGCCGTCGACGCTGACTCGACCGGAAGCGATCAGTTCCTCGGCCTTCCTCCGTGAGGCGATACCGCAGTCGGCAAGGTACTTCTGCAATCTGACGGCCCCTTTCAACGGTATTTCCTGGGAATGATGCGGTCGTACTTTTCGTCGACCACTTGTTTGGTGGGCTGGTCTACTTCAAGCACGTCAGTATACCACGGTTTCATTCGGCAGTCGAAGACGATGGGCGGGGTCAGTCCCACATGATACCGCTTGACGGATGTGGCAAAGCCATGGATATCGGCCGCCGGCTCGAAACGGGTGAACAGGGTCCAGAGAAATTCCTGCATCGAGCGGGTTGCAGCGTCGCTGTCGTCGACCACGATGATCACCGGCCAGTCACGCAGTTCCGTCGAACCGGCGAGCCGTCCGGCCAGATCCGGCTCATCCTGGTAGGCGACGCCCTGCACGACGAGCGTCCCGGGCAGGAAACAGACGGGTTTCGCACATCCCTTCGGCAGCGGGCCCGCACAGGTACGCGGCAGGTCCCTCGATTTCTCGGCCCCCAGCCCCATCAGCATCGCCTTTGATCCTTTGTTCACCGAAGGGCCGGTATAATCGAGCGTATCCTGGGACACGTTGGCGAAGACAAACAGGTCGCGCTCCCAGTCGGCCCGTTCGAGGATGTGGGTCCAGAGTTTGCCGAAATCGGTGATGTCGACCGGACCGTCGGTGATGATCAGAAACTTGGTAAGCGACAGCTGCCCTTCGCCGAGAATACGCAGGCCGCACGCGAAGGCCTCCCGGGGGTAGCGGTCCGAAACCCGCGCCGCCGCCAGGCAGTGAAAGCCGGTTTCGCCGAAGGTTTTCAATTCCTTGACGCCCTTCATGACGAGCGGAAAGAGCGGCGACAGCAGTTCCTGGAGATAATCCCCGATGAAAAAGTCCTCCTGGCGGGGGCGGCCGACGACGGTAGCCGGGTAGATCGCCCTGGAGCGGTGGTACAGGTGCGATACCTGGAAGACCGGATAATCGTGCTGCAGCGAGTTGTACCCGTAGTGGTCCCCAAACGGGCCTTCGGGCTTTCTCAATTTCGGGGGAACCACGCCCTTCACCGCAAACTCGGCATGGGCCACGAGCCGGTGTCCGCCGCGCGGATCTTTGGCCATCGGCAGTTTGGAGCCGAGCAGCAGGGAGGTCAGCATCAGTTCCGGAATGTCCTCCGGCAGCGGCGCGATCGCCGCCAGCATCAGCGCCGGCGGTCCACCGATGAACAGGGTCAGCGGCAGCTCTCGGTTGAGCTGCTCGGCTTCGAAATAGTGATATCCGCCGCCCTTGTGGATCTGCCAGTGAATTCCTGTGGTTCGATCATCGAACCGCTGGATTCGGTACATTCCCAGGTTGTGGCTGCCGTTGTGCGGATGCTCGGTGTACACCAGGGGCAGCGTGACGAAGGGGCCGCCGTCGCTGTGCCAGGAGGTAAGCATCGGCAGGCTGCTCAATCGCGGCGGAACCTGGCAGTTTTCGAGGATTGGCGCTGTGGTCGTGTTCTTCAGTCCGATCCGGGCGGCGTCGATGAACAGGCCGCGGTTCTGCCACAGTTTTGCAGGTGTCGGCGGCATGATCGTTTCCATCAGGTGGACGATGTCACGGACGAATTCCTGTGGCTTCGTGCCAAAGGCAAGATCGAGACGATGGGCGGTGCCGAACAGGTTGGTGACGACCGGAAATGAAGAACCCTTCACGTTGTTGAACAGCAGCGCCGGGCCCTGGCGGGAAATGATCCGCCGGTGGATCTCGGCGATCTCGAGATAGGGGTCGACCTCCTCTTCAATGACCAGCAGCTGGTTCTCCTCTGCCAGCAGATCGAGGTAACTGCGCAGGTCGTGAAGCGGTCTCTTCTTCATTGAAGGCGATTGACTCAGCGGCGGTGGGAGTTGCCCAGGAAGAGGAGGTGGTACTCCTGCCTCGACAGGTGTCTGCGCATCAGCGACGAGGTCACTTCCACCAGTTGTTCGATCTCTTCCGGAGACAACCGTGAAGACAGGGTTTGAGCCAGGTCCCTGCGGCCCAAAATCTGCAGGTAGGTGGAGCACGATTCCCGGTCCCGTTCGGGGGTCAGGCCGAACATGATGGTTGCCGCGTCAAGGGGTTGGTCGGGCATCGGGATATCAGCCTTCAATAAAGTGATAGTGGACTTTTCTGGTTCGCGGACCGTCGAATTCGCAGAAAAATATCTTCTGCCAGGTACCCAGTTGCGGGGCGCCGTCGAGAATTGCAATGGTCAGCGACGAACCCATCAGGCTGGCCATGATATGGGCCGGGGAATTGCCTTCCAGGTGCTTGAATGGATGGGCCAGCGGAACGATGTTCCTGAAACCGTCGATGATGTCGCTTTTGACATCGGGGTCGGCTCCTTCGTTGATGGTCAGGCCGGCCGTGGTGTGCGGATTAAACAGGATGCAGACACCGTCGCGGACGGCCGCGTCTGTCAGTGCCGCATACACCTGGCGGGTGATATCGATCAATTCCATACTCCGTCTGGTCGATACGCTCATCGTGCCGCTCTTCATGTCTGGTTCTCCGAATACACGATCCTTGAGATGGTTTCCCTGACTCGTTGGCGAGTCGAGACGCCCGTCAGGCTAGGGAGATTGAGGGAAAGTTCTATTCAAGTCAAACCTGCCGATACTATAGAGGCTCTCACCAAACCCGTCAATGACCAGAAGCCTGATCTCCGGCAGAGGTCGATTGGCCCGTTTGAAAACGGTAAGCTGGCGGGGCGGCCGATGAAATCGATGAAACCGGCAGCTTTTTGGGGGCTTGCCTGGCCAAACGAGATCCTTCAGAATGATCGTTTAACCCGCTTATTTCAGGCGTATCAGAATCGTCATCGAATCTCTTGACAGAACGCCCAAGGTTACCGATATTGTGAGGGTAAATTTGTTACGGCATCAGTCTCCATGAAACATATGCCAATGAGTCGACGCATCCGGTCAACCGAGGCTTCCGGATTGCGTCTTCACCTTTTATAGCAGTTGCAGCAGAGCGATTCCGAAACGGGGCGGTGCATTGGAGCAGCAATCGATACGGTCGGTATGGATGTTGAGCCGGGAGTACGGAAACCTGGCTGGAGCCGGAGGAGTGAAAGATGTTGTATACCAGCTTTCCAACGCCCTGGCCGGTAGCGGAGGCTGCCAGGTAAGTGTCGCGCTGCCTTGCTACGGGTTTATCAAACCCGGTGAGGCGGGGTTCAAGCAGGTGGAGGACCCGCTCCATCCTGACAGGTTGCTGGAATTCGATGTGCCCATGGATTACACCAACCTGGAGCGGAGGGAACGGGTGAGCGTATGGTTCAGAACCATCAATTCCGTCAAGGTCTACCTGCTCGAGGCAGAGCGGTTTCTTGAGAAGCGCGGGGTCTATACCTATACCCGCAGCGAGTTTCAGCGCGAATCCTGGAAAATCCAGGGAATGGGACACATCGACTATTTTGCGATGAATATCCTGCTGCAGAAGGCGGCCCTCGACCTGATCATGCTGCTGGACGAGAAACCGCAGGTTATCCACTGCCACGACGGACACACCGCCGTCGCCCCGGCAATCTTCAGAGAATGCGCCGGATATCGCAATTACTTCCGGGATACCGGGGCGGTTGTTTCGATCCATAACGCTGGTGTCGGTTATCACCAGGAGGTCTCCGATCTGCCTTTCGTCCGGGCCATAACCGGGCTGCCGTGGAGGGTGATCAACAATTCGCTGCTCGAGCACAGTTTCGACCCGTTTCTCGCCGCGGCCCCCTATGCGGCGATAAGCACGGTCAGCGAGAATTACGCCGACGAGCTGCAGCACACCGACGCCGATTATCTGACCGGCTGGCTGGGGCACCGGCTGCTGGACGGCGGGGTTCACATCACCGGCATCACCAACGGCATCGACCTGGAGGAATTCAATCCCAAGCGCAACGAGATGCTGGGGATCGCTGCCAATTACGATATCGACGATGAGACGGACGACCTGGAAGGCAAGCGGGTGTGCAAACAGGACCTGCTCGACAGCGTGGCGGCGCCTCCCGCCGAGGATGAGGATAACCGGATCGGTTTTATCGCCGAGCAGGATTCCGCGCCGCTCTATACCTTCATCGGCCGGCTCAGCGAGCAGAAGGGCGTCGATATCCTCATCGATGCCGTCCGTATGTTCCTGGACGACCCGACCCCGGCTTCTTTCATCTGTCTCGGCAGCGGCGGTGAGGCCTTGGAAAAATCCCTGGCGGATGTCGCCCGCGACGAGAAATATGAAGGGCGAATCTGCTTTCTGCGGGGGTACGACCCCAAGCTGGCGAACCGGGTCTATGCGGCGGGAGATTTCTTTGTCATCCCGTCTCGGTATGAGCCCTGCGGCCTGACCGATTTCATCGCCCAGCTGTTCGGCAATCTGCCAATTGTCCACCATATCGGAGGACTGGTGAAGGTGGTCGATGGCGAGACCGGCTTTTCCTACCACGAAAACAGCCCTGAATTTCTGTGTGATGCGATGCTCGGAGCTCGAACGGTGTTCGATGACAAAGCCCGGATGCGGGAGATGCAGACGGCGGCATTGCATAAGATTCGCGCTCAGCACACCTGGAACACGGTCGTACAATCGTATGTAGGACTCTACCGGGAAAGCAGGTCGCTGGCGCACAGTTGATACGAAATGGATAAAAACGGATGGAATAACGCTGTTCGTAACACCTAAAAGGAGAACCGTAATGACAGTAAAAATTGGCATCAATGGATTTGGCCGCATCGGCCGGAACATTTTCAGGGCGATGTCCGAAGATCCGGCCTTCAGCACTATCGAAGTGGTGGCGATCAACGATCTTACCGACAACGCGACCCTTGCCCATCTGCTGAAATACGATTCAGTGATGGGAATCAGCAGAGCGGAGGTGACCGCCGATGAAAACGGCGTCGCCGTTGACGGGAAACACATCACCGTGTCCAGCCATCGCAATCCGGCCGATATCAGGTGGGGCGATCTCGGCGTTGATTATGTGGCCGAGTGCACCGGCATATTTCGGGATGCCGATTCGGCAAGTGCCCATATCGACGGCGGTGCCAAGAAGGTGATCATTTCCGCGCCGGCCAAGGGCAGTGTCAAAACCTTCGTGATGGGCGTGAATGAGGACGAGTACGATCCGACCGTGCACCATGTGGTTTCAAACGCGTCTTGCACGACCAACTGCCTGGCGCCGATGGCAAAGGTCATCCTCGACAATTTCGGCATCGAACGGGGGCTGATGACCACCGTCCATGCCTACACCGGCGACCAGCGGCTGCTCGATTTTCCCCACTCCGACCTGCGCCGGGCCCGGGCGGCGGCGCTGTCCATGATACCGACCAAGACCGGCGCGGCCGCTGCCGTGTCGCTGGTGATTCCTGAGTTGAAGGGAAAGTTCGACGGTCTCGCCGTGCGCGTGCCGACCCCGACCGTCTCTCTGGTCGATGCGGTGATGGAGGTCGAGAAGGAGACCACCGTCGACGAGGTCAATCAGGCCTTGAGGGAGGCCGCCAACCGCTATCTCGGCTACACCGATCTGCCGCTTGTTTCGATCGATTTTCAAGGCGATCCCCGCTCGTCGATTGTCGACGGCCAGTGTACCAAGGTAATCGGCAGGACCGTCAAAGTGATGAGCTGGTATGACAACGAGTGGGGGTACTCCAACCGCATGCTCGACCTGATTCTGCACATGGAGTCCTGCAAGCCGGTATAGGCGGACTGCAGGCGCCGTATCAGGGGTGCAGCCCGCTGCCGGGGTTCGGGAGCTGGCTGCATCCCGGTGGCCAATGGCGTACACATGGAAGCAACAACCGCCCGCAGCATCGAATCGGATGCATTGAGAGCGAATCTGCTGGAAACAGCTGAACGGGTGGAGATCCGTCCGGAACTCGACGAACTGCTTGAGGCGGTGGAACACTTCCGGGGGATTCACTCGAGCCTGGAAACCCTGCTGTATGAGGTGTGCCATCCTTACCGGAACTGGAACCTGATCCTTCCCCAGCTGAGAAGTTTTGTCCTGAAGAACTTCCATCATTACCCCAAAACCGGTTTCGGCCCGCAGGCCTTCACCCGTTTTTCGGATCTGTTTTTCGAAGCGATCGAGGACTCATCAAAAAACGAACTGCTGCTCGGGCAGATTTTCGAAGCGCAGTGGGATTGGATGAACCGGCTGGCGGATCAGCTCGGCGCACAGGAACTCAAGGGGTTCGAGTCTGTTTTCAACGATTTTTTCCTCAGGTTTTTGGCCCTGGACGGCAGCGGCAGTGGGCTTCTTATCCACCTGATTCACGGCCGCCAGTCGGTCAAACGGGTTGTCGGCAAGCTGTTCGACCGGATCGACCGGTTTTCCCTTGCCTTCGATCGTGCCCCGGCGCTGCGGCTGGTGCGGCGGATTCTGAAGATCAATTATGATTACTGGCTCAGCGAGGATGACCCACTGCCGTGGTTCTCAGAGCGCTGCGGGGTTGCCTTTGAAGACCTGCCCGGCCGTCCGGTGTTCGAGCAGATTTCCCACGATGCGGTCCGGGGCTATGCGGCTCGCCTTGAAGAGGTGGATCTACAGACGGATGTTCAGGCAGCTGATAAACTCTTCGCCCTGCCGTCGCATATCGAGATTGTCCGGCTCTACAAGGAAATTCCCGGGTATCTGGGCGCCATCTCTGCTGCCGCGGAGAGCGGCAATGCTTCGGCCGGAGGGGATTCAAGTCAGTTCGCCGAAAACCACAAGCTGCTCTTCATGTTCAAGATCATGGATACCAAGGGGCTTCACCTGATCCATGAAGAAACGCTGCGGGAAATCAATTCCAGCCTGGTGGTGCTGGTCAGGCAGCAGAGTTTCGAGGAGATCGAGGAGTTTCTGCTGACCGCCTTTCAACTGCTGAAGGCCAATGTCCGCAAATACCCCCACACCTCGCTGCAGTGCATCCAGGTACTTGGAGGGGAAGTCTTCAAGCGCGGCAACAGCCGGATGGTCGAGGCATTTCTGTGGGGCGTCGTCAGGTTCGGGTTTCAGCAGGCCAACGTAACCGGGGTTGACGAGGACTGGCAGCCGATCATCAATCCGGCCCACCTGAACAACATCCGGGTCTGGCTGAACCTGATCATGCAGGAACCGAAATGGTGCTCGACGCTGTTTTCCGCCTTGATCATCCATCTGAAGTTGACCGGGACCTGTGTCAAGGATACCGACCTGTTTCAGCGCGACATCACCGAATTGCTCAATCAGCCCATCGAGCCGATTTACAACCTGACCAAACAATTCACCAAGCTGATGCCGGTTTTTTTTAATGAAATCGGTGCAGAAGGTGAGCTGCGGGATGTTTCGACCGAACTTGACGAGATCCATCGGCGCAAGGACGTGCTGATCCATTTCCTGCGGAAACAGAGTCACGTCGAGAGTTCGAATCTGATCGTCGATTTCATCCGCGCCATTTTCGCATTCTGGAAGTCCGGGGACAAGCAGTCACTGCTGTCCTTTGTACCGCCGGACGTGTACGGGCAGATCAGGGGGGAGGGCCCGTACGTCGATGAGCAGCTGATTCTCGTCAACAGGGTGTTCGAGCGTTTCGAACTGATCCAGATCGACGACATCTTTCACGTCGGCGACCAGCATCTCCAGTCGTTCGTCGACGCGCAGCAGGAATGCAGTGTCGAGGAGCGGCGCAGGTTTCTGCTGCTGGTCAGGATGTTCAGGCTCATCCACAAGAAATACAATCTCGGTTTCCAGGAGCTGCGCTCCGAACTCAAACAGGTATCCGTCGAAGGTTTTCCGGAGATGGAGACGCTGCTGGTCAAACTGGACGGAGGCAATACCATCGAGATCATCGAGGCGATCCTCGATGCCCTCGAGCAGCTCAAAAACATTATCCTGTCCGCGGAACGATACGAGGCTCGCGAAGATATCTACTACAAGCGCCATATCGCCGTGGACATCCCATCTGTTTACGGCAAATACCGCGAAAAGAAATTCGATTCCCTGTCGCTGACCTTTCGTCTCGAGAACCTCGCCAACATCTATCTGGAAATGCTGCCCGCGACAGTCAACCTGTCGTTTATCACAAAGGCCACCTTCTATTCGATCACCAGGTGTCTGAAGCTCTACCGGCGGGCGCTGCAGATCGAAGGCATCGCGTCGAGAAAGCTCGACACCTACCTGTCACTGCTGGTCAGTTCGCTGAAGATCAGGCGTTTCTCATACACTCAGTACCTCGACATATTCCGTGGCCTGTCCGAAGGGGTAAAAGACGTCATTTACGCCTATTACACCAACATTCATCAGAAAAACCTGTCGCTGATCGTACCCCAGATCGGCGGGGCCAACCTGCAGCCGCGCTATAAATCGCTGTGGAACGAAGCGGAGATGGGTAATACCGTCCATTCCATTTCCGAGAGTTTCTTCCGGGATCTGATCGCCTCGGCATTCGGGTTGCAGCATCTGGACAATTTCATCCTGCGGATCATCCAGACGCTCGAGAGCCAGCGGGAAAAACTCGACGAGCGGACGCTCGACCTGCTGATGACCTATAACCCGGAGAACGCGATCTCGCTGCTCAACCATGCCAACCCGTATACCCATGACCTCATACATCTCGGCAACAAGGGATTCAACCTGATTACCCTGACCAATGACGGCAAGCCCGTTCCGCCGGCGTTCGTGATCACCACCGAGGTGTTCAGGTGCCGGGAGGTCATCTTCGGGTTCTCCAAGGCCCGGCAGGAATTCATGCAGCAGATCAGAGGGGCGCTCAACGACATCGAAAAACGCACCGGCAAGGTCTTTGGAGCGGCCGAGAACCCGCTCCTGCTTTCGGTTCGCAGCGGTAGCGCGATCTCGATGCCGGGTATGATGGCGACGGTCCACAACGTCGGCCAGAACAGCGATTTGGTGGAGGAAGTCATTAGTATCCACGGCAATGCCTATTTCGCCTGGGACAATTACCGGAGGTTCCTGCAGTCCTGGGCGATGATCTCCGGTGTTGAGCGCGAGGAATTCCAGGAGCTGATGAATGCGGCCAAGGCTCGCCACAGTGTAGCGCTCAAGCGTCAGTTCACCCCGGATCAGATGAAGGAGCTGGCGCTGCAGTATCAGAAGCTGGTGCGCAGGCACGGCCTTCCTATTCCCGACGATCCCTGGCTGCAACTGATCGGCGCAATTGAAATGGTGCTTGATTCGTGGGACAACCAGAAGTCGATTGACTACCGGCGGATCATGGATGTGTCGCCGTCGTGGGGGACCGCCGTTATCGTCCAGGCGATGGTGTTCGGCAACCGCAGCGAAGGCTCAGGCTCCGGGGTCCTGTTCACCGCGCATCCATACCGCAAGGTGCAGCGGGTTGCGTTGTGGGGGGATTATGCTTATCAGGACCAGGGCGAGGACATCGTGTCGGGACTGGTGACCTCGCATCCGATCTCCATCGAACAGGCGCAGTTGGACGGCAGGCCGCGCAAGGACACCCTGGAAGTGAAATTCCCCAACGTATACAAGGAATTGCTCGCAATTTCCCGGGAACTGGTCTACGAAAGGCGGTGGAGCCCCCAGGAGATCGAGTTTACCTTCGAGGGCCCCGATGCCAGAGATCTGTACATTCTGCAGACCCGTGACATGATAACGATCAAGCAGAAAGAGCACCTGCATGTATTCGTGGACAAGGAGGAGATCGACAAATCGATACTCGCGAAAGGTATAGGAGTCTCCGGGTCGGCCCTGTCGGGCAAGGCAGTCTTCACCGACGAGGATATCACGCTGCTCCGGGCCAAAGAACCTGAAACGCCGCTGATCCTGATCAGGCAGGACACCGTTCCGGAAGACATCACGGTCATTTCGCTTACCGATGGGCTGCTGACCTCGCGAGGCGGACAGACGTCCCATGCGTCGGTAGTTGCAGTGCGTCTGGAGAAGACCTGCGTGGTCGGCTGCAGGGATTTACGGGTATATGAGCGTTACTGCGAGGTAAACGGTCATCACATAGGATTTGGCGATCACGTGTCGATCGACGGTCGCAATGGGCTGTTGCTGATGGGCAGTCATCCGATTAAAGAAGAGATGCATATCCTGCCGATATGATCGACCCGGCAGATTCTCACCCGGCGACGGGGTGGCACCGCGTATCAACGGCTATTCTGACTGGACAAAACGATGTTCAACAGAATCTGACTATCTTATCCATATAGCTGCAGAAAGAAAGAGGTAAAACAATGAAGCAGGAACAATTTCTTAAAGGTATCCAACTGTTTGCGCTGGCACGGACCAAGGCTCAGGATCTCGACATCGACCCCAGGAATATGAAGATGGAACCTCTCATTCAGGCCATCCAGGAGCGTGAAGGAAACGAGGTCTGCTTTCGCAGGAAGGAGACCTGCGGTCAGCTCAGCTGCTGCTGGCAGCTTTCCTGCGGTGCAGAGATGAAAGACTGACAACCGGTTGATCCCCGGTTGTGGTGTAATCAGGACCGCTTTTCCGGCACGCCCAGGGCTTTGAGAATGAGGCCCATCGGGCAGAATTTGGAGAACCCGAACTGAAAGAGATTGAGCCCCACGAACGCGGTAAAGAGGAGCCAGTATTTACTGTGGAACATGGGGCTTACCTCGACACCGAGGGCGAGGCTCAGCAGAATGAATAAACCAGCCATTACGTGAATCCAATCGGTGATGATCATCGCTGACTCCACATTGTCATTTTGGGGGGGTGCCGGGTTACGGTGACTCGGGGCAGAAGAGGTGGCGCATCTTCTGGATGAGTTCCAGGATGCGCTGATCGGTAATCCGGTTGTAAATGAAGTTTGCGTCTTTTCTGAAGTCGATGATTCCTTGACTTCTGAGAATGTTGAGATGTTGCGAGACGTTTGCGTTGGTGGTTTTCACCTGTTCGCGAAGGTCTCCGACAGACATTTCCTGTTCCTGAAGCAAACAGAGAATTTTCAGCCTGATCGGATGGGACATCGATTTCAGCAGCTTCGATATCACATCGATCTGTTCGTCTTTCATGTCGCTCTGCATGGGGCTCCTGGATTTTCTTTCTGATATTTCAGTGTTTAATTTAATTGTCAAATAAAAATTGTAAAGACCTTTTTCATAGGCGGCCGATATTATATTCCAACTGGCTGAGCTCGGCCGGTGCCATTGGCGCAAGGATCCGGGTATTTGATTGAGGTTTTTGAGGCATACGCTATACTGACAACTGTTGTGCAAGGCAATGCCAAATCAGGCTTGTCGACCGACCCATCTGCTTGAAGAAACCGTTACTCTGCCGCCTGTGGAGCCGTTATGAGAGAAGTCGATGATAAAATCACCAGCCTGTTGAGCGAAAGACGCTATTTCGATCCCCCGGATGAGCATCGGGAAACTGCTTGGGTCGGAAATATGGAAACCTACCATAGCGAATATCGCCGCTCGATAGAAGATCCTGAAGGATACTGGGCGGATCGGGCGACGGAACTGGTCGACTGGTATTCGAAATGGCACACGGTGGTTGAAGCGGATCTGTATAAACCCAGGATCCGCTGGTTTGACGGAGCGATGCTGAACGTCTCCTACAATTGTCTCGATCGGCATATCGAGCACGGCAGGGGAGACAAGACGGCTCTCATCTGGCAGGGGGAGCCGGAAGACGAGGTGCGGCGGTTCACCTTCCGGGAATTGCACGCGGAAGTCTGTAAATTTGCCAATGTCCTGAAAAAAAGAGGGGTGAAAAAAGGTGACCGGGTGGCGGTCTACCTGCCGATGATACCGGAACTGGTCATCACGCTGCTGGCCTGTGCACGGATTGGAGCAGTCCACTCGGTCGTGTTCGCAGGTTTCTCGGCAGTCAGTTTGATGAACCGGATCCAGGATTGCGAAGCCTCGCTGCTGGTCACCGCCGATGCGGTTCTCAGGGCAGGCAAGAGCATTGCTCTGAAACCAAACGCCGATGAGGCCCTCGAGGAGTGCGACTCGATCTCCTGTTGTGTCGTGGTCAGGCGGGAGGGCATAGATGTGGTCATGCAGCCGGGACGGGATCGCTGGTGGCACGAGGAGATGGCGGCTGGCGAGGTTGCCGGGGGCTGCCCTCCTGAGCCGATGCAGGCTGAGGATGTGCTCTTTATCCTCTACACGTCGGGGTCGACCGGCAAGCCCAAAGGGCTGGTACATACCACCGGCGGCTATTTCCTCTATGCCCTGCACACGACCCAATGGGTTTTCGATCTGCACGATAGTGATATCCACTGGTGCACGGCTGATATCGGCTGGATCACCGGCCATACCTACCTGCTTTACGGACCGCTGGGACTGGGCGGCACCACCCTGATGTTCGAAGGGGTACCCTCCTACCCCGGTCCGGACCGCTTCTGGCGGATCATCAGCAAATTCGGGGTCACCGTCTTCTATACGGCGCCGACGATGATCAGGGCCCTGATGCGGTTCGGAACCGAACCGATCAGAAAACACGATATCTCTTCACTGCGGATCCTCGGCTCGGTCGGTGAACCGATCAATCCGGAAGCCTGGATGTGGTATCACCTCAACGTCGGCAGGCAGCGGCTGCCGATCGTCGACACCTGGTGGCAGACCGAGACCGGAGGCATCATGATCTCGCCGCTTCCCTACGCGACGAAACTCAAGCCCGGATCGGCAACCCTGCCGCTGCCCGGTATCGATGCGGCGATTCTTACGGAGGAGGGGAACAGGGCGAGTGTCAACGAGGGCGGGCATCTGGTGATTCGCAAACCGTGGCCCGGCATGCTGCGCGGAATCTACCGCGACGACGAGCGTTTCCGTGTGACCTATTTCGACGGATTTCCCGGGTTTTACGATGCCGGGGACGGAGCCCGCTGCGACGAGGATGGCTATTTCTGGATCATGGGCAGGCTCGACGACGTGATCAATGTGTCCGGGCACCGGCTGGGAACCGCCGAGATAGAGTCGGCCCTGGTTTCTCATCCGTACGTAAACGAGGCGGCCGTGGTCGGGATGCCGCATCCGATCAAAGGACAGGCTATCTATGCGTTCGTGACTATCAATCCGGGCATCGACGAAACGCCGGAGTTGATGGCCGATCTCCGCGTCCATGTCCGCAACGAGATCGGACCGATCGCGTCGCCCGACACCATCCAGTACTCGCCGGGCCTGCCGAAGACCCGCAGCGGCAAGATCATGCGCCGCATCCTCCGGAAAATCGCCGCCAACGATTTCGGTGACTTTGGAGACACCTCGACCCTGGCCGATCCGGGGGTTATCGATGTACTGATCGACGGCAAAAAATCTCTGGACAATGAGTTCTTCTGATCATTGACGGGAATTTCCTGCAGGGCACGGCTTATTATCCGATAGGTAGATATCCGACTCAGATCCGGGAAACGCAGCGGCGCCGTATTTCAGCCTGCGGCTCTCCGGCCTGTTCGCCGCGACGGTGAACATTGCTCCGGGATACGGCAGCTTCGCTGCCTACGCCTCCGGCCCGTAGCAACGCATGTTCACCGCCCCGGCTGGCCTCCGCGATGCAGTCTGAAACACGGCCCCACTGCCGCCACCCGGGTTCGCTTCTGCCATCTCTCCCCTAAATGCGATTGCTGGGAAGAGTTTCAACCCATCCCCCATTTACCAGCTATATCGGCAGATTCAGCAAGGGTAAGGACTATATTCCGTACCCGCAGCCGCAATCAATTCGCCCCCGCTTCCTTCTCCGAACAATTTCATCATAGATCTGCTTTTTGTTTGCAATATGACAAACCAAAACACTTCGCAACCCGCTTATGCTTCCTGCAATCGCAATAGTGTGATATAAAAACACTATCCGGGAGGTACACGGGGGTCAGGGCAGGATAATCGGCATGGCTGAACACAACGACAAGCATACCAGATCGGCGGTCCCGTCGATTAATGGCAGAGAGCATATGGTCGCCCCCGAGGTGGCTGTGGCGTTTCTGCGCAGCACAATGCCGTTCAAGGAACTCGATGAACAAACCCTGGCCGGCCTGGCGCGCCACTGCAAGATCGATTTTTTCCCCAAGGGCACCAGAATTTTCACCTACAACCAAACCGAAATCACCCATCTCTACCTGATCCAGCGCGGCGGCGTGCGGGCCTTCATCACTGACGATGACGGCGATATCGTTCTCAAGGACTACCGCGGGGTCGGCGCCAACATCGGGGCGCTCGGAATCATCAGAGGCACCAAGGCAAACCTCAACATCGAAACCATCGAGGATACCTTCTGCTATCTGATCCCGCGCGATATTTTCAAAAATCTCGTGCTCACTGTGTCGTCGGTATCCCATTACTACCTGAAGATCTTCTCCGACAATATCGTAGCAACCGCCTACACCGAATTGAGAAAGAACAAACTGGCGCGGAGGAACAGCGAGGAACTGTTTCTCTTCAACACCAAGGCCGGGGAGTTGAGCAAACCGCTGTACTCGGTCTCGGCGACGACCTCGATCCAGGAGTGTGGGGCGATCATGGCCCGGCAGTCCATCGGCTCCCTGCTGGTCTACATGGATGAGGATCCAGGAGCCATGATCGGCATCATCACCGACACCGATTTCAGGAGAAAGGTCATTGCCGAGGGCCGCGATTACCGGGAGCCGGTGGCGTCGATCATGAGCAGTCCCCTGAAGACGATTCCGTCCGACATGCTCTGTTTCGACGTGCTGCTGAAAATGATGACGACCTCCATCCATCACCTGGGGGTAGAGCAGGGCGGCCGGGTTACCGGGGTCATCACCAGTCACGACATCATGGTGCAGCAGGGCAATTCGCCCTACTATCTTTTCAAGGAGATCGCCTCACAGAAAGAGTTCGACGGGCTCTACATGCTTGCCGAGAAGGTCAGCGGCCTGGTCAGAAACATCATCAACGAAGGCGCCAAAGCCGAGGACATCTCGCGGATGATCGCGCTGATCAACGAGAAGATCCTCGCCCGCATCCTGGTCCTCCTGCACTATCAGCTCGGTCCCTCCCCGGTCAAATACAGCTGGCTCATGTTCGGCAGCGAGGGCAGGCACGAACAGACCTTCAAGACCGACCAGGACAACGGCATCGTATTTCAGGACCCGGAACCGGGGCGGCGGCAGGAGGTTATAGACTATTTCAGCACCTTCGGCGAACTGGCTACCCACCATCTGGTCAAGTGCGGTTATCCTTCCTGCCCGGACAACGTGATGGCGAGTAATCCCAAATGGTGCCGGCCGCTCTCCGAGTGGATGCAGCAGTTCAGCCACTGGATTACCCAAGCAGACCCGCAGGAACAATTTAATTCGGCGATATTTTTTGACTTCAGGAACGGCTTCGGAACCGAGCAGATCGCCATGGATCTGCGTGACCATGTGGTCGGTATGTGCAGCGGTGAAAATACCATTGTGAAAAATCTGGCCCGCAGCTGCCTGAGGGTTCCGGCACCACTGTCATTTTTCCAGCAGTTCGTCGTCGAACAGAACGGCGATCAGCGGGACCGGCTCGACATTAAGCGGCGGGGGCTAGCGCCGTTCGTTGATTTCGCGCGGGTTATGAGCCTCAAATACTGTATCAGACAGACCAATACACTGTCGCGCCTGAAACGGCTTCGAATCAAGATGAAGCTGGCAGATGATTTCTACAACCAGATGATAGAAGTATACGATTTGCAGATGCAGTTGCGGGTGATCCATCAGCTCGGTCAGATAGAAAACGGAGAAGAACCGGATGATTTCATTTACCCGGATCAGCTCACCGATCTCGAAAAGCGGATGCTCAAAGACGGTTTCTCGGTTATCGACACGCTGCAGCAGTTGCTCAGAAAAGAAATTCAGGAGCTTTGACCCGGGTGGGCTGGATATCCGACAAGCTGAGCAGGCTGCGGCAGGCGGACGACCTGATCGCAGCCAACAACCGCTACTTCAGAGAACTCGATCGCAGCAGACGGCTCGTCGACTACTCCTATGTGGTGTACGACACCGAACTGACCGGGCTCAACCAGAAAAAGGACGAGATCATATCGATCGGGGCGGTGCGTATCAGAGACATGCGCATCGACCTCGGAGAAACCTTTCATTATTATGTACGGCCGCGGAATCTCGAGCATACCAGGGCCACCCTGATCCACAGAATAACGCCGGAGCAGCTCAAGGCTGCGCCTCCGCTGGAGGAGGTCCTGCCGCTGTTTCTTCGGTTCATCGAGACCGATCTGCTGGTAGGGCACTATGTGTGGATCGATACCTCCTTCCTGAACCGGGCCACCCGCAAATTTTACCGCGGGACGATCGCCAATCCCAATCTGGATACGATGCGGATGGCGCAGGTATATAAGCGGAGTCCGCTTTACCCGTATCAGGGGGCCTCCCGGCTGGACGAGAACGGGTATAACCTCCAGAGACTGAGCGCCGAGCTGAATCTGCCGTTCTTCGAGGCCCACGACGCCCTTGAGGATGCGCTGCAGACAGCCTATCTGTTTATTTTCCTGGTCAAAAAGCTGGGCACCGTCGGCATTCATACGATCAGCGAGCTGTTCAAAGCCGGCAAGAAGATTGACTGGACGGTGATGAAAACCGGCATCGCGTGACGGCTCGTCGATTTCTCAGAGCCATAAAAATCCTCCGCTGCTTCATGTAAAATTTTTTTACTGAACTTATAGTCTGTCTCCTGGAGCTGGGGAATTTTGTCTGGCCGCAGGACAAAATAGTTTACTAAAATCTTATTTTTTGTACGTTTGGGCTGATATGCGGAGAAAACGGTGGGCCTCGACAGCGGCGCCGATAAACCATGCTCAAACACAAACCATCGGAAGATGAACATGACGGGTAACGAGATTCGAACCAGGTTTCTGGAATATTTCAAGCGCAGAGGGCATACCGAAGTGGAGAGTTCTTCGCTGGTGCCCCAGGATGACCCGACCCTGCTTTTCACCAATGCAGGCATGGTCCAGTTCAAAACCGTTTTCATGGGTGAGGATAAGCGGGATTACACGCGGGCGGTGACCAGCCAGTGCTGCATGCGGGCCGGCGGCAAGCACAATGATCTGGAAAACGTCGGCTATACGGCGAGGCATCATACCTTTTTCGAGATGCTCGGCAATTTTTCCTTTGGAGATTACTTCAAGAAAGAGGCGATCGATTTTGCCTGGGAGTTCCTGACCGGAGAACTCGGTCTCGATCCGCAGCAGCTCTGGGTGTCCATCTACGAAGACGACGATGAGGCTGAGGAACTGTGGTCGCGGATCGAAACCCTGCCGAAGGGCCGCATCGTGCGTTTCGGTGAAAAGGACAACTTCTGGGCGATGGGGGACACCGGGCCCTGCGGACCCTGTTCGGAGATCCATATCGACCAGGGTGTCGCTGCCGGCTGCGGCAGACCGGACTGTGAACTCGGCTGCGACTGCGACCGGTTTCTGGAGCTGTGGAATCTGGTGTTCATGCAGTTCAACCGCTTTGCCGACGGCACCATGGAGCCGCTGCCGAAACCGAGTATCGACACCGGCATGGGGTTGGAGCGGGTGGCGGCGGTGATGCAGGGCAAATACAACAACTATGACTCCGACCTGTTCCGCCCGGTTATCAGCCGCCTGCAGCAGCTGTCCGGCAGAGCTTACGGTACCGGCGGCAGCGACGACACGGCGATGCGAGTGATCGCCGACCATGTTCGCGCCACCTGTTTTCTGGTGGCCGACGGGGTGCTGCCCTCCAACGAGGGACGGGGGTACGTGCTGAGGCGGGTCATGCGGCGGGCCATCCGTTTCGGCCGCAACCTCGGCCTGACCGGTCCGTTCCTGCATCAGGCGTGCGCCGCGGTGGTCGAGTCGATGATCGGCGCCTATCCGCGTCTGGCCGATACCGCTGATCTGCTTGCGAAGGTGGTGAACAACGAGGAGCAGCGGTTCGGGGAGACGCTGGAGCACGGGCTGGCGATGCTCGATCAGGAGATTCACCGTCAGAAGACCCAGGCCCGGCCGCTGATCAGCGGCTCGTTCATTTTCAAACTCTACGATACCTTCGGCTTTCCGGTGGACATCGTGCGGGACATCTCCCTCGAGCACGGCATCGACTTCGACGATGCCGGTTTCAGGGAGGCGATGGAGCAGCAGCGCAGCAAGTCCAGGGCGTCGCGCAAGGAGGAAGGCCTGCAGCTCAGGACAGCGGGACTCAAGGAACTCATCGAGTCGGGCCTGCGCAGTGAATTCTGCGGCTACGATTCCATTGTTGAAACAGCCGTGGTTACCGGCTTGCTCGACGAACAGGGGCTCCTCGTTACCGAGCTAGCCAGCGGGAGAAAGGGGAGGTTTTGTGCCGACAGAACCCCGTTTTATGCCGAATCGGGCGGCCAGGTCGGCGACACCGGCCGGGTGGCCTGGGATGGCGGCAGCGGTGAAATATTCGACACCAGTTCCGAGGCGGAAGGCTTCATCCTGCACCATGTCAGGGTGGTGGAGGGAGTACTGAGCAGCGGCAGCCGGGTCGAGCTTGCCGTCAACGCGCGAAATCGTGCCGACACGGAAGCCAATCACAGCGCCACGCACCTGCTTCACGCAGCACTCAGAAAAGTGCTCGGCGATCATGTAAAGCAGGCGGGATCGCTGGTCAGTCCCGATCGGCTGCGCTTCGACTTCACCCACTTTTCAGCGCTCGATCCCGGCGAAATTACCGACATCGAGACGAGGGTCAATGACCAGATCAGACAGAACCTGCCGGTCCACGTGAAGATCGTCGATCGCGAGGAGGCCTTCGGTGAAGGGGCCATGGCGCTGTTTGGAGAAAAGTATGGCGAGTCGGTCCGGGTCGTGTCGATCGATCCGGTCAGCAAGGAACTCTGCGGCGGGACCCATGTCGGCGCAACCGGCAATATCGGCCTCATGAAGATAGTCAGTGAGAGCGGTATCGCCGCAGGCGTGCGCCGTATCGAGGCGGTCACCGGATCCGGGGCCGTTGCGCTGGTGCAGGAGATGGCCCGGAGAGAGGGGACCATCGGCGGCAGGCTCAATGCGACCCCCGCCGACATCGTTGCAAAAGTCGACAGCCTGCTGGAATCCCAGAAAAAACTCGAGAAGCAGGTTGCAGCCCTGTCGACGCAGCTCGCCAGTTCCGGGCTCGACACGATTTTCAACAGCAGTGTCGAGGTCAACGGGGTTAGGGTGGTGGCGGCCGAAATCACACTCGACAGCCCGAAAACGCTGCGCGAGGTCGGCGACAAGGTCCGCGACCGGATGGGCAGCGGTATCGCGGTGCTCGGCGGTTCGATCAATAACAAAGCAGCGCTGCTGGTCATCGTCTCGAAAGATCTGACCGATACCTACAAAGCGGGAGATCTCGTCAACAAGGTGGCGGCGATCGTTGGCGGCAAGGGCGGCGGCAGACCCGACATGGCCCAGGCCGGAGGGCCGCTGTTCGATAAAGTCGGGGAAGCGATTTCAGCGGTTCCGGACATTGTCAGGGCGGTGCAGTAAACAGGTTCGGGGAGGAACGATCAGATCAAAAAACCGGGCCTTGCGCCCGGTTTTTTTATGCCCCTTGTCGGGGCTCCCGAATGGGCGCAGAAATGTCTGATATTGGGGATTTTCATCGATGATAAAGTAGTTGACACCACCGAATATTTGCAGTAAAGATTTTGAGCTGTTGTGAATGGCCATTCATTTTTACTGATAACGGCCATCTGCTTAATTTCATACAGTTGCGCGCACGGTATTCATTCCTTCAGGGATGATTGTTTTTTTATTTCTGCTAATCGGGAGCAAAACAACATGGTCACAATTGACATCACGATGGTGATTCAGATCATAAACATGGTCGTTCTCATGTTTCTGCTCAACAAGGTTCTTTACCAGCCGGTAAAGAAGATCCTCAAAGAGCGTTCTGAAAAAATGCTGGGAATGCAGAATGATGTAGCGAAATTCCAGCAGAACGCCCGACTCCGCCAGGAAGAAGTGGATGCCAAGATGTCCAAGGCCTCCGGCAAGGCCAAAGCGGCGCTTGATGCCGCCAGGGCGGAAGCCCAGGCCGCGGGCGAGGAGAAGATGGCGTCGATAAAAGCGGAAGTGGACGAATTCAAGGAAAATCAGCTGGCGGACATCAAGCAGCAGATCGGCGAGGCGGAAACGAATCTCAAGGCCGATCTCGATGGTTTCGCCAACGCCATTGCCAGCAAAATTCTGGGGAGGGCTCTGTAATCATGAAAAAATTCGAGCACATGACCAGAATATTCATGCTCGTGGGGGCATTCTGCTTTGCACTGTCCATCGCGACGGCTACGGTCCATGCCTCGTCATCGGCTCCTGACTCGCACGGTGCAGCGGTTGAACAGACAAGCGATGCAGCTCACGGAGCGACGGACGCGCATGGAACCGATGCGACCCAGGCCGGAGACCACGGTGGCGGACACGGCGAAGGCAGCCTGTCAGCGGCCAAACTGAAGGACCTGTTTTGGCGGATCGTCAACTTCATCGCGCTGATGATCATTCTGGTGAAATTTGGCGCCAAACCGATCGCTTCCGCACTGGGCAGCCGCCAGCAATCGGTGAAGCATGAACTCGAAGACCTGGAAACGCGCAAGGCCGATGCCGAGAGGCAGTATCGGCAATTCGAAGCAAAACTGGCGACTGTCGAAAAAGACATTGACAAGATCGTCGAAAAGGCGGTCGCCCAGGCTGAGGTTGAAAAAAGCAAGATCCTCGAGAAGGCCGAGGCAGCCGTCGCCGATATGAAGCGTCAGGCGGAACTGGCGGTTCAGAACGAGATCGTTGAAGCCCGTCGCAGTCTCAAAAATGAAATCACCGATCAGGCGGCGGTTATGGCCGAAGAGCTGATCGTCAAGAACCTGACCGCTGACGATCAGGTGAAGATCATCGAAAACTACCTAGATAAAGTGGGGGCCGTACAGTGAAACAGACCATCCTCGCCAGACGTTACGCCAAGGCGCTGTTTGCGATCGGTAAGGAAGACGGTAAGTACGAAGCCTACAGTGAAGCGCTGAAGGCGGTTGCCGGTCTTTTCAAGACCAACCCGGAAGTTGAAGACGCGCTGACCAATCCCCTCTATCCGCTCGATGTCAGGGACAAGGCCATGGCTGCAATCGTCAAATCGATGGAGGCAGACACGATCATGGGCAACTTCCTGCACCTGCTCGTCGAGAAGAAGCGGGCGACGATTCTGCCGGAGATTGCCGAAGAATTTCAGATCATGGTAGATGATGTCAAGAACATCAGCCATGGCTCGGTGGTTACCGCTGTTGAACTGGACACGGAATTGCAGAACAAGATACAGGCAACATTAGAAAAAATAACTGGCAAAAAGGTTGAGCTGACTGCATCGGTCGATCCTTCAATCATTGGCGGCATGATCGCCAAGGTCGGAGATCTGGTTCTGGACGGCAGTATCAGGACTCAGCTTGCAAGTCTAAAAGGTTCCATCAAGGGGAGAGAATAGATGCAGATCAAAGCCGAAGAAATCAGCCAAATCATCAAAGATCAGATTGCTGGGTACGAGACCAGCGTGGACCTGGACGAGACGGGAACCGTTATCTCAGTCGGTGACGGCATCGCCCGCGTCTACGGCGTTCAGAATTGCATGGCCATGGAACTGCTCGAGTTTCCGGGCAGCATCATGGGCCTGGCGCTGAATCTCGAGGAAGACAACGTCGGATGTGCGATACTTGGCGACGTAACCGGTATCAAGGAAGGCGACATCGTCAAGCGCACCGGCCGTATCGCCGAGGTTCCGGTCGGCCCCGAGATGGAAGGCCGGGTTGTCGACGGCATCGGCCTGCCCATCGACGGCCAGGGACCGATCAATGCCAAGGCCTTCTCGAAGATCGAAGTTCTGGCTCCCGGCGTTATCGCCAGGAAGGGCGTTCACGAGCCGATGTACACCGGCTCCAAAGCGGTCGATGCGATGACCCCGGTCGGCCGCGGCCAGCGCGAACTGATCATCGGCGACCGCCAGATCGGTAAGACCGCGCTCTGCGTCGATGCAATCATCGCTCAGAAAGATACCGACGTGCACTGTATTTACGTGGCCGTCGGCCAGAAGAAATCGACGGTCGCCCTCGTCGTCGAGGCCCTCAGGAAGCACGGTGCCATGGACTACACGACCGTGGTTTCCGCCTGTGCCTCGGACCCCGCCCCGATGCAGTACATCGCCCCCTTCGCCGGTTGCTCGATGGGTGAGTATTTCCGCGACAACGGAGAGCATGCGCTGATTATCTACGATGACCTTTCCAAGCAGGCCGTATCCTATCGCGAACTGTCCCTGCTGCTGCGTCGGCCGCCGGGACGCGAGGCCTTCCCCGGCGACATTTTCTTCAACCATTCACGCCTGCTGGAGCGTGCCGCAAAGGTCAATGATGAGCTCGGTGCCGGGTCGCTGACCGCATTACCGATCATCGAGACCCAGGCCGGCGACGTTTCCGCATTCATCCCCACCAACGTTATCTCCATCACCGACGGACAGGTCTACCTCGAGCCGAACCTGTTCTTCTCCGGCGTCCGCCCGGCGATCAACGTCGGTCTGTCGGTTTCCCGCGTCGGTGGCGCCGCCCAGGTCAAAGCGATGAAGCAGGTCGCCGGTACCCTGCGCCTGGATCTGGCCCAGTATCGTGAACTGGCTGCGTTCGCGGCCTTCGGTTCGGATCTCGATGCGGCCACCCAGGCCCAGCTGACCAGGGGAGAGCGTCTCGTCGAGATCCTCAAGCAGCCGCAGTACCAGCCGCTGCCAATGGAAAAGCAGGTTACGATCCTGTACGCCGGTACCAGAGGCTTCCTCGACAAGCTGCCGGTAGAGACCCTTGCCGACTACGAGTCGGAACTCTACAACTACATCGAGTCGAACGATCCGTCGATCTTCTCCGATCTCAAGGAGAAAAAGGAATTTACCGACGAGATCAAGGCAAAAGTCGAAAAGGCGCTGACCAGCTTTGGTGAAACGTTCAGGGCAACGAAAGGTCTTAAATAACGAGAAGGTCTCATTATGCCGAGCTTAAAAGAGGTTAAAACCAAGATCGTCGGTGTCAAAAAGACCGCACAGATCACCAAAGCCATGAACATGGTCGCGTCCGCGAAGCTGCGCGGCGCCCAGGAGAAGATGGAGGCCTTCCGGCCCTATACCTCCAAGTTCAACGAGACGATGTCGAATCTGTCCAGTCGGGCGACCACCGGCGGCAGTTATCCGCTCATGGAAAAGCGGCAGGTCAGATCGGTGGAACTGGTTGTCATCACCTCCGATCGAGGGCTGTGCGGCTCTTTCAACTCGAACATCGTCAAACTCGCAGGGCGGAAGATGGAAGCGTACGAAGCGGAAGGCAAAACCGTCAGTTTCGTGTGCGTTGGGAAAAAGGGACACCAGCTTTTGAGGAAGACCGGCAAGGTGAGGAAATCCTACCGCGATATCATGGGAACCTTCCAGATGTTCAATGCGCGGGAGATCGCCGCCGAGGTGTCCCAGCATTTTCTCGCCGAGGGTGGATCCGACAAGGTCGAGGTGCTGTTCGGCCATTTCCGCTCGGTGGCCATCCAGGTCCCCACCGCCGAGGACTTTCTGCCGGTGCAGCCGGTGGCGACGGCCGAGGACGGGGAGGGTACCAAGAAGATTTCCGGCGAGTACATTTATGAACCTTCGGCGGAAGAGATCATGGACGTGCTGCAGCCGCTGTATCTCAACGTGATGATCTATCATGCGATGCTGGAGGTCGGCGCCAGTGAGCATGCCGCGCGGATGACGGCCATGGACAACGCCACCAAGGCCTGCAAGGACATGATTTCGGATCTGACGGTCCTCTACAACAAGGCGCGCCAGGCTGCGATTACCGGGGAGCTGATGGATATCGTCGGTGGTGCCGAAGCCCTTAAATAATACATTTTGATATAAAGATACAATCTCAAACCTAGGAGGGGTAAGGCCCGATGAGTGAGCAGAGAATAGGAAAAGTTTTGCAGGTTATTGGACCTGTTGTCGATGTGGAGTTTGAAGCAGGCAATCTGCCTAACATCATGAGTGCTCTGATGATCAGCAATCCGGCTATTTCCGACGTACCGGACAACCTGGTCATCGAGGTGGCCCAGCATCTCGGCGACAACGTCTGCCGCTGCGTCGCCATGGATCAGACCGACGGCCTGGTTCGCGGCATGGAAGTCCGCGACACCGGGGCCCCGATCACCATTCCGGTCGGTACCCCGGCCCTGGGCAGGATCATGAACGTGGTTGGCCGCCCGGTCGACGGCCTCGGCCCGATCACCTCCGATAAGAGCATGCCGATCCATCGCCCGGCTCCGGCCTTTACCGAGCAGGATACCGAAGTTCGGGTGCTCGTGACCGGCATCAAGGTTATAGATCTGCTGGTTCCGTTCCCGCTCGGCGGCAAGATGGGCCTGTTCGGCGGTGCCGGCTGCGGCAAGACCGTTATCATGATGGAGATGGTCAACAACATCGCCATGCACCACGGTGGTATTTCCGTGTTCTGCGGAGTCGGCGAGCGCACCCGTGAGGGCAACGACCTCTACCACGAAATGAAGGATTCAGGCGTTCTGCCGAAAGCCGCGCTGATCTATGGTCAGATGACCGAGCCCCCGGGCGCCCGGGCCCGTGTCGGCCTGACCGGCCTGACGGCGGCTGAATATTTCCGTGATGAGGAGGGCCAGGACGTGCTCTTCTTCGTCGACAACATCTTCCGTTTCACCCAGGCCGGCTCCGAGGTTTCCGCGCTGCTCGGACGCATGCCGTCCGCGGTTGGCTACCAGCCGACTCTGGCCACCGACCTCGGCGCCCTGCAGGAGCGCATCACTTCGACCACCAAAGGTTCGATCACCGCGGTAGAGTGTGTATACGTACCGGCCGACGACCTGACCGACCCGGCCCCGGCAACGACCTTTGCCCATCTTGACGGCACCGTCGTCCTCTCCCGTCAGATTGCCGAGCTCGGCATTTACCCGGCGGTCGACCCGCTCGACTCGACCTCGAGGATTCTCGACCCTCATGTCATCGGTGAAGAGCACTACCATGTCGCCCGCGGGGTTCAGGTAACCCTTCAGAAGTACAAGGACCTCCAGGATATCATCGCGATTCTGGGTATGGACGAACTCTCGGAGGAGGATCAGATCACCGTAACCCGGGCACGTAAAATCCAGCGCTTCCTGTCGCAGCCCTTCCACGTTGCCGAGGTTTTTACTGGTTACGCAGGCAAATTCTGCAAGGTGGAAGATACCGTCAAGGGGTTCAAGGAGATCCTCGACGGCAAACATGACGATCTTCCCGAGGCCGCCTTCTACATGGTCGGCACCATTGAGGAAGCCATTGAAAAGGCAGCCAAGTAAAGCGCTGCAGCACGCGAGCAGGGAGGCGGAATAAATGGCACAGATAGCATTGGAAGTGGTAACCCCAAGTGGTGCGGTGGTCAGTGAGGACGTTGACATTGTGAACGCACCCGGTTACGGCGGTGACTTCGGGGTTCTGGCCAATCATGCCCCGTTCCTCTCAACCATTAAGACGGGTATTTTGTCATACGAGAAAGGCAAGAAGCGCGAGCATCTGATGGTGAGCGGCGGTTTCTGCGAGGTCTCCAATAATAAAATTACCTTTCTGGTGGAGAGTGCGGAGTTTGGTTACCAGATCGATGTCGAACGTGCGATGAGGGCCAAGGAGCGTGCCGAAAAAAGACTCGCCCAGGCGTCATCCCACGATGATTCAATCAATGTGGCGCGGGCTGAATCCGCCCTGCGGCGGGCGATCATGCGGTTGAAGGCAGCCGAGTTCAAGTAGCGCCAGATTTCAGATCGGATGAACAGGGCCGTCTCCGGAAACGGGGACGGCCTTTTTGGTTGATCCTGAATTGGTTGACCATTTCCAGACAGAGTGTCCCTGCAGACCAGCATCGCTTTTTGTCTCTATATGCCATCCATCAACAAATAGATCTATGATAAAACTGTTTCGGGGATGGAAGCGGGGATGGATCGGATGCGGCTGCTGCTCTCCGGCCTTGTCGCCGTATCAGTGAAACGTCGATCCGGATGTCGGCCTGCGGCCGCCTAGGCGGTCGACAGGCGTTTTCACTGATACGACGGGCCTCCGCGATGTAGGCGCAACCAAACCACCCCTGCTTCCGCCATCTTTGTCCGTCTCATCGACTTCGCAAACCGATTATCTTGATTTTGCGGGGCCGGCTTATTATCGGCCCCTCTACTGAACCAGCCGATCTAGCAGGTAGACGGGGAAGGGTAGAAATCCTTCCCGCCAGTGGTTTATGGGGGGAATATTGAAAGAGCGGACGCAGGTGGCACCACTGCGTTTCCCGGATCTTGATCAGATATATGCCTCTAGATAGAAGGCTCTGCTACTCTTTGCACCTCGCAGACTCAGAACTGCAGGGGCGATTCAGGTGGTGAGGTCGAGCAGGTCGGGGTGTGCAGGGCTGTCCATGTATGCGCTACATGCTGACGGCGACATTGGTGTTGGCGTATTGGCTGATCCCGTCTGATATCTGATCTGTCAGTCTGTCGATGAATTCATCGCTGCCCAGCATCTTGGCGTCTTCGGGGTTACTGATAAAGGCCAGTTCGATGAGGATGGCAGGCATCTCGGCACCGATCAGCACATAGAAGGGCGCCTGTTTGACTCCCATGTCCTTGTGTGGGAAGTGCGATTCGGCGAGTCCCGTGCCGATATGTGAGTGCACCTGGCCAGCCAGTCTGGAGGACTCGTTGATTTTCGAGTTTTTCAGGATGTCGGAGAGGATGTCCTGAAGATCGCTGAGCTGATGAGTCGACGTGGCATTTTCCCGAGCCGCCACCCGCATTGCCTCCTCGTTGGTGGTCAGATTGAGGAAATAGGTTTCGAATCCCCTGATGTCCGAGGACGGATGGGCATTGATGTGCAGAGAAATGAACAGGTCCGCTGAGTTGGTGTTGGCGATGGCCGTGCGTTCTTCGAGCGGCAGGAACGAATCGTCTTCTCTGGTCAGGATAACGGTGGCCTTGAGTTTTTCACGCAAGTGCTTGGCGAGCATTTTACCCGTCTTCAGCACGATGTCCTTTTCTTTCATGCCGTAGGCGATTGCCCCCGGATCCTTGCCGCCGTGTCCGGGGTCGATCACGATCGTGCCGATGCCCAGGCCGAGCTGCTGGGCAAGCGACAGCCGCTGACCCGGGATTGCGCCGGCTGCATCGGGTTCCAGCATGGCCACCAGCGGAGCGGCGATTTTCCTGGTCTCCCGGAGTACCACCACCGGTCCATTGTCGACTTCCAGAGGATCGGACGGCGGCGTTGCGCTCTCCGGCTGCGGTATCGGTGAAGGCCGCTCGGCGCCTGGCCCGGGGTCAACAGTCGGTGTTTCCTGCTGGGGCGACGGTTCGATCTCGGCGGCTGCAGCGGCAACCGTCTGCGTGTCGTCAGGGGGCTGCGCCGGTGTGTACCGGGGTAGCGGCTGAACTGGCGAAGCAGGGAGTTCTGGGGGGGCAGGCGGTTTGAGCGGCGCCACCGTGCTCATGTACGATTTCTTTTTCTCACCGCGTACATCGATGACGACGCGAAAGGGGTCGGGCAGTGAAAAAATCTTGTAATCAGATATTGATTCGATATCGAGGACGACTCGCACCGTATCCGCACTGAACTGGCCGGTCCTGACCTGTTTCAGCAATCCGTCTTCGATCGGAATCGGCGACCGATAGCGCGGCTCGATATAGGCGTTCTGGAAATCTATATAGAGCCTGCGCGGGCGGTTTCCGGCCTTTTCCAGCAATTCCTCCCGGTAGGTGGTTGGTCCCGAGGTCTGCACGACCACCCGCGTATAGTTGCTGGATGACCAGTATTTAACCGGCAACACGTTGGTCAGCTGCATCAGCGGGGCATCGCTGAGCATCTCCTGCGGCAGCGGGATGTCGTAATCTTTGGACAGCCGCTTGAGCTGAGTTTCAGCCAGCGACCGCATATCGCCGTCAGTGTGGTCGGTGATGATCATGCCGAAAGTTTCGGCGGCGCGGCCGGGATCATGGACGTCTTCGAGAAGCATTGCGCCGACCGCATAGAGGGCGTCGTCTGCCAGCCGGTTTCCCGGAAACAGCCTGTTGACGTCCCGGTAATAGGAGATGGATTCTCCCAGATCAATTCCCTGGCCGAATTTTCTGAACATGTCGTAATAGAGGCGACCGAGCATGAACAGGCAGGCTGGAGCCAGTTCCGACTTTGGTTCGGACAGGTAAATACGCCTGAAATTGCCTGCTCCCTTGAGCCAGTTGCCGCGTTCCGACCCGAGACCGGACGGGGACTTGAGCTGGTTGTAGTAAAATTTTGCCTTTTCGTAATGGGTCTGGAGATCGGAGTTGTCGGCGTAACCGAGGGGGGTGGTTGCCACAGCCAGGCCCGCACCGAGCAGCAGAATCGACCATAGGAGGATATGAATCGAGAGGATGCGTCTGTTCATGGCTGACTCAATAAATCACACGTGGCGGAGCTCTCCGGATGCCGTTTTAGATAATCATCCGAAATCAATACGATATATATACCTGCTCGGACAAAAAATACAACTCGAAGATGACAGTTCAGTTATTGAGCAGGTCTTTGAGCGCATATAATTGTTCCAAAGCCTGGCGGGGAGTGAGGCCGTCGGCGTCTATTTTTTCGATTATTTCGAGGATCGGATGCTTCGGCGCGGAGAACAGGCTGAGCTGGTTCGGGTGCTCTTTTCTGCCGCGCCTGGTGCTGCTTTTTCCGGTAATCTGGTGGTGGTCGAACTCGCCGTGATCGATCTGTCTGAGTATTTCCTCGGCGCGGCCGACCACCTCTGCGGGCACGCCGGCAAGGGCCGCCACCTGGATGCCGTAGCTGCGGCTGGTGCCGCCTTTGACCAGCCGGTACAGGAAAATGATCGTGTCGTTCCACTCCTTGACCGCTACCGAATAGTTTCGTACCCGCTCGTGACTGCGGGCGAGTTCGGTCAGCTCATGATAATGGGTCGCGAACAGGGTTTTAACGCCGATCCCCTCCTTGCTGACCAGCGCTTCGGCCACCGACCAGGCGATCGACAGACCGTCGTAGGTGGAAGTACCGCGGCCGATTTCATCGAGGACCACAAGGCTCCGGGGGGTCGCGTTGTTGAGGATGTTGGCGGTCTCGCTCATCTCCACCATAAAGGTCGACTGCCCTCGACGCAGGTCATCCATCGCACCGACCCTGGTGAAGATCCGGTCGACGATTCCGACCGCTGCGCTGCCCGCCGGCACGAAGCTGCCCATCTGGGCCATCAGCACGATGAGTGCGGTCTGCCGAAGGATCGTCGATTTGCCGGCCATGTTTGGACCGGTGATGATGAGCAGCTGGTTGTCCTTCTGATTCATGGTCAGGTCGTTGGGCACGAATTTCCCCGGCGGCATGGACCGTTCGATAACCGGATGCCTGCCGTCGCTGATCCTGATTTCCCCGTCGACGGAAAGGGTGGGCCTGACGTAATGATAGTTCCGGGCAATTTCCGCCAGGCAGGCGTAGACGTCGATTTCGGCCAGATATCGGGCGGTCTGCTGAATGCGGGAGCTGTTGGCGGCGAGCCGGTCCCTGATCTCTACGAAGAGCTGGTACTCGAGTTCGAGGCTGCGTTCTTGCGCGGACAGGACCTTGTGTTCGAATTCCTTGAGTTCGGGCGTAATGAACCGTTCTGCGTTGACCAGTGTCTGCTTGCGGATATAGTGTTCGGGAACTTTGTCATGGTGGGCGTTGCTGACTTCGATATAGTACCCGAACACCTTGTTGTAGCCGATTTTCAGCTTGGCGATGCCGGTTCGTTCGCGCTCCTGGCTCTCCAGGTGCAAAATGAGCGATTTGCCGTCGCGCAGCAGGTGGTGGAGTTCGTCGAGTTCTCCGTGATACCCCTTCCTGATGAGCCTGCCGTCACGCAGGGTTATCGGCGGGTCGTCGGCCAGTGCTCGTTCCAGCAGCTCTGACAGGTCGGACAGGTCGTCGAACGCGGCGGCGATGCCCGCCAGTTTCGCCGGCCTGCATTGGTTCAGCAGCCCGTGAATCTGCGGCAGCAACGCCAGTGACTGTTTCAGCGCGACCGCATCGCGGCCGTTGCCCTGGCCGAGGACCATGCGCGAGTTGAGGCGCTCGAGATCATAGATCGCCTCGAGACAGTCCCGGAACTCCTGCCGTATCTGCGGGTTGTTGAAAAAAAACGCGACACAGTCGAGTCGCTCGTTGATCTGCTCGATCTGCTGCAGGGGCTCCAGCAGGTAGTGCTGCAGCAGGCGGCCGCCCATGGGCGTCCGGGTCTTGTCCAGCACCGAGAGCAGCGAGCCGTCGCGTTTGTTGCCGATGATGGTCCGGGTGAGTTCGAGGTTGCGCCGGGAGGTATCGTCGATGAGCAGTACCGATTCGAGATTGATCGGTGTCAGTTTCTCGATGTGGCTGATGTCGCTTTTCTGGGTTTCCCGTGCGTAGCCGAGCAGGACCCCGGCGGCAATGATTCCCTGGCTCATCGAAGCGCAGCCGAAACCGTCGAGGCTGATCACGCTGAAATGATTGCACAACTCACGGCCGGCTTCTTCGAGAGAATACAGATCGGGGTTCCGCGGGGTGATGCAGAGGTCCGGCAGGTGCAGGGCGATCGCGTCGAGCAGCGGTTCGAGGTCGCCGCGCCGGTCTTCATTGATCAGCAACTCCGCCGGAATCATTCTGGTGAGGCTGTCGATCACCTGTTCGGGAATGCTCCGGCCATCATCTATTTCCCCGGTGAGAAACTCACCGGTGCTCAGGTCCAAAAAACTGATTCCCCATACCACCGAGGTATCTCCGGAAGACCTGCAGATTGCGCAGACATAGCGGTTCTCGTTCTCTTCGAGAAGTTGGTCGTCGATCACCACGCCGGGCGTAACGACCCGGATAACCTCCCGTCGCACAATGGTTTTCGCCTCGGATGGATCCTCGGTCTGTTCGCAGATGGCGACCCGCTTGCCGGCCTTGACCAGTTTGGCGAGGTAGCTCTGGGCGGCATGATAGGGAACCCCGCACATCGGGATCCTTGCGGTGTCGGCTTTGTTGTTGCGCGACGTCAGCGTAATGTTGAGAATCTTCGAGGCGGTCTGGGCGTCGTCGAAGAACATTTCATAGAAATCGCCCATCCGGTAGAAGAGGATTTCATTCGGATACTGCTCCTTGATTTCTAGGTATTGCCGGAGCATCGGCGTTATTTTCGGGGATGCTGCCATGATTACGAACTGTGGTGGTGAGACAGGTGATCAATGAATCGGGGCAGGAGCTTCTCATAGGTTCGTTCGATATGCTCGGGAATTGCACGAATCTCGCCGATCACGGTGATGAAATTATGATCGTCCCGCCAGCGCGGCACGATGTGGACATGGAGGTGAGCGTCGATTCCCGCCCCGGCGACCCTGCCGATATTGACGCCGATGTTAAGGCCGTCAGGCCCGAGCAGGTCTTTGATGATGGCCGCAGCGGTCTGCACGAGCCCCATCAGTGCATGCAACTCAGACGAGTCGAGATCGGTGATGCAGCCGACATGACGGGACGGCGCCACGAGCAGATGACCGTTCGCATAAGGAAAGCGGTTGAGCATACAGAGGCAGAGCCGGTCCCGGTAGAGCAGCAGGTCTTTTTTCGAGTGCGGCTCGTCGCCCTCCGGTTCGAACAGACAGCGGTCGGGTTGCACCTCGTTGCCGAGAACGTGCGACATTCGCCACGGTGTCCATAAGGTCTTCATGTCAGAAGCCTTCCTGCAATGAATGGAGGGTGGCCGACAGTCCCGTTTCTTCGACGCTGATGATTGCGTATGAGGGGAGGCTGCCATATCTGCCGGTTCCCCTGAAACTGCCGGGATTGACGAGCAGCGCCTGAGCGAATCGCTGGACGAGCGGATGATGGGTGTGGCCGAAGATGATGCAGTCCGCGCCGGGGAACCTTGCAATCAGCCCGGTCTCGAGATCACGCCCGAATCGGTGGCCGTGGCACAGACCGAACTGGTAATCGTTTACCCTGAAGGAAATTGATTCCGGGAGCCGACTTCGTGTCGCAAAACTGCACATATTGCCATGCACGGCGTACACGTGCTTGCCTTCAAAGACGGACAGGATATCCTGACTGATTAGATCGCCGGCGTGAACGATGGTGTCGCACCTGGCAAAGGCCGACTTCGCCTGGCTCCTGAAGCGGTCGTCGATACCGGTACGGTGGGTGTCGGACAGCACCCCGATAGTTGTTCCGCGGACCTTGTTCATGGGATATAACTATAATGGCTTCGCGCCCGTCAGCAAGGATGAGGAGTCTGAGATCGCTGTGCCTGGGTCAGTGCCGGCTTGGCTGCGGGGACAGGTAATACCGGTGTCGATACCTGTGCTTTGAACCCGCCTCCCAGCCATGGTATCTGCATCCGTACGTGAAAAACGGATGAAAACATATCTATTGTCAAATGTGAAGGCGGAAAGGTATAGTAACGCCTCATTGTGCAGATTTCCAGACAGATAACCGCTGATGGAGAGACATACTCATGTATACCGCATCTGATTTACGCAAGGGATTGAAAATACAGATCGACGGCGAACCTTATATCATTGTCGACTTCGAGTTTTCCAAGCCGGGCAAGGGGCAGGCTCTGTACCGCTGTAAACTCAAGAACATGATAACCGGTTCGCAGTTTTCCACGAACTACCGATCCAACGAAAAATTCGAGAAACCGGACCTCGAAGAGCGGAACATGCAGTACCTCTACAATCAGGATGACGAGTATCATTTCATGGACACCCAGAATTACGAACAGCTGTTTCTGACCCGGGAACAGATGGGCGACAACGTCAATTTCCTGGTTGACAATATGGAGGTGCAGGTCCTCTTCTTCTCCTCCCGGCCGATCGACATCAGTCTGCCTATTTTTGTCGATCTCACCGTTACCCAGGCGGATCCGTGGGCCCGTGGCGACACCTCGGGTACCGATACCAAGCCGGTTACCGTCGAAACCGGTTATCAGCTGCAGGTTCCCCCGTTCATCGAGGAGGGCGACAAAATCCAGATCGACACGCGTACCGGAGCCTACGTGACCCGGGTCAAAGCGTAATAATGCTCGATATTCAGGGGCTGCGTTTTCGCGCAGCCCTTTTTCATTCCATCCGCACGTTTTTCCGCAGCCACGATTTTCTCGAGGTCGACACCCCGGTAAGGCTGCCGCTGGTCCTGCCCGAAAGCACCATCGAACCGATTCCGACCGGTACCTGGTACTTGCAGCCTTCCCCCGAGCAGTGCATGAAGCGCCTTCTCGCCCTCGGCTGTGAAAAGCTGTTCCAGATCTGCCCATGCTTTCGGGCCGGAGAGCGGGGCCGCAGGCATCTCGAGGAGTTCACGATGCTCGAGTGGTATCGGCGGGATGCTGATTATCAGGAACTGATGAAGGATTGCCGGTCGCTGCTGCGATTCGTTGTCGATGACCTGAACGGGCAGCGGGAATTTCATCCCACAATCAGCAGGTCCTGGTTCGGGACCGGCGCAGTCGACCGGCAGTGGCAGCGCATCGGCGTTGCCGAAGCTTTCGCGCAATGGGCGCCGGTTCCGGTAGGCGAGGCACTCGTCAGCGGGCGCTTTGACGAAATTATCAGCATCGACATCGAGCCCCGTCTGGGAAGGGAGATACCGTGCTTTCTCTGCGACTATCCAGCCGAATGTGCGTCGCTGGCTTTGCTGAACCCGGATGACCCCGCCGTTGCCGAGCGATTCGAGCTCTACATCGATGGTGTGGAGCTGGCAAACGGCTTCAGCGAATTGACCGACAGCGGCGAACAGCGGCAGCGATTCAGAGGCGAACTGGAGCTGATAAAAAAGAGGGGCGGAAGGGTACAGCGCATGCCGGAGCAATTTCTGGCTGATCTAGATCGGGTCGATCGGGCGGCGGGCATTGCCTTCGGGCTGGATCGGCTGCTGATGCTGCTGCAGTCCGCTGAATCAATCGAAGCGGTGGTCAGTTTCTCACCGGATGACTGGGACTGATCGATCCCGGCTTACCGTGCGTGGTCCTGACGCAGCCCTGATTTCACTTTCGTGCTGAAAACCGGACGGGTAGTTGCTAGAATAAAAGGTTCTCAGTCAGCGACACCAGCCATTCGGCTTCGCATCTTCAGATCAACGCTCCCGGTTGTCTGCGAAGAGTGCCATGAGCGGCGGAGTCATAAAGAGACGGGGAACAGAGTTATGATTGACAGCGTCTTCAGTATGAGTGACGACCTGGATCCGGTTGTCGGGGTGCGAAGGGTCGTTGAGGAGTGCAGGAAAACGCTTGCAGGGCGGCCGGCCCATGCTGGACTGTTTTTTACATCCTGCCTGGATATCGATTATGCGCTGATGCTTGTCGAGATCCATAAGGTTTTTCCGGAGATCGAACTGGTCGGATGTACCACCGACGGTGAAATTACCAGACAGATCGGATGCTCCGAAGATTCCTCGGCTCTGATGATTCTCAGTGCGCCCGGACTCCGTTTTGCTGCAGCCGTTGCAGAACACCTCGCGGACGATCCCCGAAGCTCGGTGAAACATGGTTATGAAGCGGCCAGGGCGAAATTGTCTGCCGATCCGGCGCTGGCCCTGGTATTTCCAGACGGGATGTCGACGATGAATATTGCCATCGATGACGTGTTCAGGTCGGTGATGGGAGAGACTCTCCCCATTTTCGGCGGCTCCGCCGGGGACGGGTTCCGGATAGAGCAGACGTTCCAGTTTCTGGGCGATAGAGTGTACACCGATGCGATGCCGATGCTGCTGGTGGCTGGAGATCTGGATCTGGCGGTGAATATCGCCACCGGGCCGGTTCCGTACGGCGATTCCTACCGTGTGGACCGTGCCGAAGCCAATGTTATCCGCAACATCGACGGGGTTACCGCATTGGAGTTCTATGAACGGTTTTTCGGCCCCTATATTGAGGATCGCGAGCTGTCCTTTTTCCCGTTGGCGGTGTATACCGGCGATCGTGAGGACTTCGTGCTCAGGGATCCGCTGTCGGTCGATCGAAACGACGGCAGTATCTCCTTCGTGGGCAGGATCGAGAAACCGTGCAGGGTCAGGATAACCCAGGTGACCCGAGAAGAGACCGTGCGCTCCGGTCAGCAGGGTTCTGAACGCATATTGTCGGTGTTTCCCGAGGACGGACCCGACCTGGTGCTGGTCTTTTCCTGCACGTCGCGCAAGCATGTTCTCGGCTCCCGGGCAAATGAAGAGCTGTCGGTGCTGATGGGAGACGAGCGGCAGGTGATGTTCTTCGGCTTTTACTGCTACGGTGAAATCGGGCCTTTCACCATCCACAGCCCGGTTCATTTTCACAGCGATACCATTGTTACGGTGGCATTGCGCAGCCGCAGGAAATGACATGGACAGGATGGAGGATTTACAGCGGCAGCTAGAACAGGCCAAAACCGAGGTCGGCTACCTGAAACGCACGATCGCGCGCCTGCAGAGACGGCTCGAGCGCCAGGAAAAGCTCGATGACATGAACCGCTACCAGACCAAGTGGGCGATCAAGCAGGTGGATGAGGCTCGCCGCCAGGCAGAGCAGGCGAACAAAGCCAAAACCGAGTTTCTGGCCAACATGAGCCACGAAATTCGCACCCCACTCAATATTGTCCTTGGCATGGGAGAACTGTTAGCCGGCACCGAACTCAACGGCAGCCAGAGCCATTATCTGCAGAGCCTGAGACTGTCAAGCGAACATCTGTGCAAGCTGATTGACGATATCCTTGAATTTTCCCGGATCGAATCAGGCTCCGTCGAAGTCGATCCGTCACCATTCGATCTCGGGCAGTTGCTGGTGGGAATTGAGGCGATGGGCAGCCACCTGGCATCCGGAAAGGGGCTGGCGTTTCACCTTGAATGTGATCAGTCTCTTGACCTGAAGCGTGTGGGAGATGCGAGAAGGATCAGGCAAGTCCTGCTCAATCTGCTGGATAACGGCGTCAAGTTCACCGATACCGGTACCGTGACGCTGTCGGTATCCGGGGAGCGGGACGGTGATCCCGAACAGGTCGTGTTTACGGTGTCCGATACCGGGATCGGTATCCCGGAAGCCAAGCATGGAATCATCTTCGAGCGGTTTGCCCAGATCGAAACCGGCAGGCTGAAAAACAAAAGCGGGGTAGGACTGGGTCTGGCCATCTGCGAACGGCTGGTTACGGCGATGGGAGGAAGGATCTGCATCGACAGCCAAGTTGACAAAGGAAGTTCGTTCAGTGTCAGGATCAGGCTGCCGTTTGCAACAAAAGCCGAGCAGCCATCCGGGGAAATGGAGATCGATGACGGCGGTTTTCCCTGGCCCTCCCTGCGTCTCCTGGTGGTTGATGATATTAACCTGAATTTCGAGGTGATACGAGAGTATGTTAAGGATCTAGCGGTACACCTCGACTATGCCGACAACGGCAAACATGCGGTCAAAGCATTCGGCAACAGTACCTACGACCTTGTTCTCATGGATATCAGAATGCCGGTCATGGACGGGGTTGATGCGGTACGAAACCTCCGCCGCCTGGAGAGATTCAAGAGGGCCGCTCCTACCCCGATCATAGCCATGACTGCGCATGCGTTCACCGAGCAGGCCCATACCTATCTGGAGGCCGGGTTCGATGAAGTTCTGATCAAACCGTTTTCACGAAAAGATCTGTTGAGCGTTTTGCGGCGGCACCTGAAACCGGGCAAGCGAACTGCTGAGCAGAGTGGGGAAACAGACCGGCAACCAGCGTTTCATGACGATTCGGCGAATACTCTGGAGGCGCTGCTTCCCCGGGTGCTTGCAGAAATTGCTCAAGAGATCGTGGTGATTAAGGAGGCCCTGCACGACAACGACCAGGATCAGGTGAAAAAGACCGGACATGCGGTGAGAGGGCTGGCCGGTTTCTATGGACTGACCCAGCTTTCGGATCTTCTGACCCATCTTGAAAAGAGTGTGCATCGGCGTGAGTACCGAACCGCTCAGGCGCTGGCTGCGGCGCTTGCCAATCATGTCGATGAACTGAAGGTGAGAATGCACTCTTAGGAAATCAGCTGCCGACCCCAGCGATTATGTTTTCTTGCTTTTCCTCTTCCCAGGCCGCGGTATTGCAGCTTTCCGGTTCGATCGGGGGCTCTGTCCTTTTATAAATTCCCGTTCGATTATCCTTCGCTGCCGGCTGCGTGCCGACCGGTCCCTGGCGATCTCGATGCCGATATGCTTATCCCGGTGAATCCCGGTCACATACATGGCCGTCGACAAGGTACCCGGGGTCGGGGTGAAATCCTGGAACTGCCGTACTGTCAAACCCAGCCGTTTCATTTTGGCGACCATGTTTGCGGTGTGCTGATCGCTGCATCCCGGGTGGGCGCTGATGATATACGGGGTAATGCCGACGTGCCGGGGAAGCCGCCTGCTGATCGAACGGAACAGCTGCATGAAGCTGATCAGCTGGGCATGGGATTCCTTGTGCATCAGCGCCAGCACCTCGTCTTCGGTGTGCTCGGGGGCGATCTTGAGGTTTCCCGGGGTGTGGTCCCTGAGCAGCTTTTCAAGCAGCGTGCGGGTTTTCTGCAACAGCTCGATGCGCAATCCGGACGAGATGAACAGATTGTTGACGCCGGGTACCGCGGACACCCGGTCCAGAAGGTCGATAAAGCGGCCTTCATTGAAGATCAGGTTTTTACAGATCTCCGGGTAGAGGCAGTCATGCTTTGGGCAGGAGCCGATCGAGCACATCGTTCCATACAGATTCGCGGTGGGACCGCCGAGGTCGCTGATGGTGCCGCTGAAATCCGCCCGGGAGGCCATCTCTGAAACCTCCGCGACGATCGATTCAACGCTGCGGCTGGTGGTGGACGGGCCCTGGTGCCTTGTGATCGCGCAGAACGAGCAGTTGCCGTAGCAGCCGCGGACGATGGTCACCGAGTCCTTGATCATCGTATGGGCCGGCACCTGGGGCGCCGACGGGTGGGGCAGCCGACTGAACGGGAGTTGATAAAGGCGATCCATCTCCTCGGAACTGAGCGGTTCGGCCGGTGGAAATTGGGCGACCCATACCGCCTGCTGTTTCTGGATCAGGACGGTGCGGCTGCGGGCGCGGGCGTGACGGTCGATGATCCGCTCAGCATCCATGAAGCGCCTAATATCCTGGCCGATGTCCTGCCAGCCCGGCAGTTCCGCCAGCTTGTATCCACTGTGCATGCAGCGTTCCCTGAACGACTCGAGATCTTTGTCGAAGATACGAACGCAGGTGCCGTCAATGGCTTCCGGCACGCGCTTACGGCTGAGCAGTTCGGCGGCTTGCAGAAGCGCTTTTTCGCCCATGCCGTAAACGAGCAGATCCGCCTTCGCATCGCTCAGATGCGAACCCCGCAGCCGGTTCTGTTTGTAGTCGAAATGGATAAATCGGCGCAGCGACGCCTCGATGCCGCCGAGAATGATCGGCGTGTCTGGATAGGCGCGGCGGGCGAGGTTTGCATAATGAAGCACCGCGCGATCGGGGCGGTATCGGTTGTTCTTGTCCCGGTTCCTGGTTCGCCAGGGATTTCCGTCCGGGGAATAGGCGTCGAAGTCGCGGACCTTGCCGTTGGCGCTGTAATTGGCGACGATGGAATCGAGGTTGCCCCCGGACACTCCAAAAAACAGCCGCGGCCTCCCGAATCGCCTGAAGTCGCGGTCGGAGTCGTAGCGGGGCTGAGGAAGAATCGCCACCCGATAGCCTTCGGCGACCAGCAGCCTGCCGATCAGCGCAACGCCGAACGACGGGTGGTCGACATAGGCGTCACCGCTGACCAGCACGATATCGACTTCACCCCAGCCCCGCCGATCGCACTCTTCCCTGCCGACGGGGAGCGGTTGCGCTGGCCTTGTCTGTAGATCAAGAGTACGAGAGGTGGTCGGTGGTCTGGTCATGGCCGAAGGTAACCAAATCAGAAGGCTCGTTCAAGGTCCGGTCCCTGATGGTTCGGGTTCCGGGGTATGCTGATCGGGGACGGGAAATGATAATCCCTGTTAGAGACAAATAATAACGACTTTTGAGAAAGATTCTTGTGATATCTCAATTGTCAGGTAAAATTGCCCCAGTGAAGCCCGATAACGATTTGTTTGGCAGAGGGGACGTGGTGTGGTGAATATCGGCCGGTTTCTCGATGCGCTTGAGGACGAAGTGGTGAAGTATCGGGTTCCGGTCGTCGACCTGATCGGCGTGCAGAGCCGTGATTCATATCGGGTTCTGATTGCCACCATCCTGTCGTCGCGGACCAAGGACGAAGTGACTGCAGCAGCCTCCGGCAGGTTGTTTGAACGAGCGCCCGATTTGTATCGACTGGCCGAACTCGACGAGTCGGAGATTCGTGATCTGATCTATCCGGTCGGGTTCTACAGGACCAAAGCCGCTCATCTGGTGCAAACGGCCCGGGTATTGCGCGACCGGTATGACGGTATCGTTCCGGACACCATCGAAGAGCTGATCAAGTTGCCGGGGGTCGGGCGCAAAACGGCGAATCTCGTCGTCGCGGTGGCCTTCGACAAACCTGCCATCTGCGTCGACACACACGTCCACCGGATCATGAATATCTGGGGGTATGTGAAGACCGCAACACCGCTTGAGACGGAAATGGCACTGCGCAGGAAGCTGCCGAAGAAGTACTGGAAGAAAGTGAACCGCATTCTGGTGGCATTCGGCCAGGGAACATGCAAGCCGGTTGCGCCCCACTGCGATGACTGCATTCTCGAATCGGCCTGTGCGCGGATCGGTGTGGTACCGCGAAAACGCGCGCAGACAGGGCAGCAGGGGAGGACGGCGTGAGCACCTTCCGGGTCATACTGGCGGACGACCATGAACTGATCAGGTTCGGCTTGAGAAATATCCTCACCCGCTCCGACCAGCTGGAGGTCGTCGGGGAGGTGGGTGACAGTGACGCGCTGCTGGAAATGCTGCGCTCCCTGCCGGTCGATCTGCTGGTGCTCGACATCTCGATGCCGACCATAAACGGGATCGAACTCACCGCAATCGTCAAGAAACGGTATCCGCAGCTGAAAGTCCTGATTCTCACCATGCACCAGCAGGTGGGGTATCTGCGCCGGGCACTGGCCGCCGGCGCCGACGGCTACCTGGTCAAAACCGACTGCGGCCAGGAAATCGTGTCGGCGATCGACCGCATTCGGCAGGGCAGCGGGTATGTCTCCCCCTCGCTCCGGGCGCAGTTCGCAGAAGACCTGCTGCGGTCGCCCCGTGATACATCGTCAGCCGGGACCTTGGAGGATCTGACGAGAAGGGAAACTCAGGTGCTGGCGCTGGTGGTGGCCGGTAAAACGTCCAAGCAGATGGCCGCCGAACTCAACCTCAGCCCCCGCACGGTCGATCATCACCGGGCCAGCCTGCTCAGAAAATTCAGGCTCAAGAACAGCGTCGACCTGGTCAATTTCGCGATCAGAAACGGATACGTAGCCCTGGAGGGGTAGGTACGGCGGTGCCGGGAGCCGGCGCGGGGTCTTGCTTGGATCACAGGAGGACCGTTTCACGCCGCTCGCCTGGTTTCTGTCATCGAGGAAGGCACCCTGACAGGTGAAAGGTGCAAGGTGCAGGGCTGGGCGAGATTAATGTTGACATTGTCTCGAATGAGGTCAAATATGAGAGCGTTAAACCTTCTGTAACGCTTTTTTGTCCCGCACGTGGAGCGGAGTACAAGGCCGGTCTTGAGTTCCGTACTGTACTCTCATCGTATCAACTCAGCTCGAGGAGGTCATATCCATGAAACCCACCCAGAAACGTATGTCTATCTTCACAACCCTGCTTGCAACCGTCATGGCCGCCGGTCTCGTGGTGGCGGCTCTCGGCACCGCGCAGGCCGCCTATCCGGACCGGCCGATCACCATCATCGTGCCGTGGGGTGCGGGCGGCGGCACTGACGCCGTCGGCCGTATCTTCGGCAGCCTGCTCGAGAAGGATCTCGGTGTCCCGGTAAATGTGGTGAACCGCACCGGCGGCAGCGGTGTGGTCGGTTTCTCGGCCATCGCCACCGCCACCCCCGACGGCTATACCATCGGTATCGCCACGGTTGAATTAGTGATGATGCATTGGGTTGGCCTCACCGATCTCACCTATGCCGACTATACCATTTTCGGCCAGGTCAATCTCGATCC
>JAJDNR010000166.1 GCA_022340565.1 Desulfofustis sp. | reverse complement strand
GGACACGGCTTTGTCAGACTAATTTTACCGGAATATGAAAAAACCCGTCCGTTGCGGTTGCTCCGTAGAACGCTCCTGCATTGATGTTGACCTGCACGCTCTGGAAAATCAGTTTTGGCAACGTGAGTGTGGCGTCTCTTTTCGAGCGAAACTCTACAAATTCAGCCTGGCTCCTCCCTTCGGGCAGCTGGATGTTTTTTTCTTTTTCCTCGGTAATCGTGGTCTCGTATGCCAGTTGGCGTCCACCGGGCTGGTAATCGTGGCCGACATAAACTTTTGTGGTGTCTGGAAGCGCGTACAGTTTCTTGGTGATCGAATTGTAGAGATCTGTGGCGCTTCCCTTGGGAAAATCACATCGACCCGTTCCTCCGTCAGGCATGAACATTGAATCACCGGTAAATATCCTGTCACCGATCAGATAGCTTGAGCACGCAGGGGTGTGTCCCGGTGTGTGAAAGATTTTGATGTTCAGGCTGCCAGCCGTGACATCTTCGCCTTCCTTAAGCAGAAGATCAAACTGGCTTCCGTCCGTTTTGAAACTTTCAGGAAGGTTGAATACCGGCTTGAACGTTTCCTGCACCAGTCTGATATGCTGTCCGATGGCCAAGCGGGCACGGGGAAAGTGTTTTTTGAGCAACTGTGCCCCTGAAAGGTGATCTGCATGGGCGTGGGTTTCAAGAATAAAATGAATTTTCAAACCGTTCGATTTTACATACTCGACCACCTTGTCAACAGATTCGGAGGACATCTGTGAGGCCAGGGGATCATAGTCCCAGACCGGGTCAACGATAACGGCATCTTTTGTGGATTCGTCATGAAGGATGTAGGTCAGCGTATAGGTGGCTTCATCAAAAAATGCTTTTACGTGCGGCATATCGTGGTCTCCTTAAGAAGTTAATCGAGGCATGAATCCTTGATGGTGCTGCAGTCATTCTGGGCTGCAGCGAAGAATCTCAGCAGAGATCCGATCCAGCGGCAGGCCTCAAAATGACAGCTGACGGTTATGAAATTGCATCTATTGACTATTCTTAAACATCCTGTCTGTAATCGAAAAAACCCACATGCCCAGAAGCATGGCCAAGAGAAAAACAAAAACCGGCAGGACTCCCCCGCCGCCCGAAACAATGGCCGGAGCAGGACAATATCCGGAAAGTCCCCAGCCAAAACCAAACAGCGATGAACCAATGATGAGTTTTCGGTCGATGATGCGGCTTGTCGGGACCATGAATTGATCGGAAAAAATTGGCTTTGTGAATGTTTTTGAAATTCGAAAAATCAGGGCATAGACGAGAACTGCCCCGGCGATGGTAAAGAGCATTCTGGGATCCCAGTTTCCAAAGAAATCGAGAAATCCTTGAACTATTTCCGGACGGGTCATTCCCGACGAGGTGAGGCCGATCGCAAAAAGAGAACCTGCCAGAAATGCAATAATGGTATGTTTCATTTCAGGCACCCTCCATCAGGCCGAGACCGTGAAGGATCAGCACCGCAATGACTCCTGCAATCGTAAAAGCGATGGTCGCGGTAATGGATCTCGGCGACAATCTGGCGACGCCACAGACGCCGTGGCCGCTGGTGCAGCCATTGCCCAGCCGCGAACCGTATCCGACGAGCAGGCCTGAAACAACCAGCAGCGTCACAGGAGGGGGAGCTTTGGCGGTAAATACATCAAACTGGAAAAGCCCGGCTGCAAATCCGGTAAGGACAAGCCCCGCAATCGCTGCCGTTCGCCAGGCGACGTCTCCCTTCACCGGAGAGACCAGACCGCCCACAACGCCGGCAATACCGAAAATCCTCCCATTGAAGAGAAGCAGCAGACCCGCTGCAGCGCCGATCATGCACCCGCCCAGAAAAGGCCATAGATAGGTTTCCAACATCGTTCAAACTCCCCGTTTGCCGTTTAGCTATTGATCCCGTTCTTTTGAGCTGATTAACACATGGCGTCTTCTATCGTCGGCCATTTTGATCATCATATCCTATGTTCCGCAATGTCTGATTTTTTATGCCAGGCGGATATTGAGGTGTCAACACTTGATTCAATGAGCTTACCGGTACGCCGCCAGGCCGGTCACCTCCTGACCGATGATCAGGGTGTGGATGTCGTGGGTGCCCTCGTAGGTGTACACCGACTCCAGATTGTTCATATGGCGCATGATCGGGTATTCCCCCATGATGCCGTTGGCCCCGAGCATGGTCCGGGCGGTGCGGCAGATCTGCAGCGCCGCATGGACATTGTTCATCTTTGCCATCGACACCTGGGCTGGGGTGGCCAGCCCCTTGTCTTTGAGCCGGCCGAGCTGGAGAACGAGCAGCTGACCCTTGGTGAGTTCGGTGACCATTTCCGCCAGTTTCTTCTGCTGCAGCTGAAAGCCGCCGATGGGACGGTCGAACTGGATGCGGGTTTTGGCATATTCCAGGGCCGTCTGGTAGCAGCAGTCGGCCGCCCCCAGCGCCCCCCAGGCAATGCCGTAGCGGGCCTGGGTCAGGCAGCTCAGCGGTCCCTTGATGCCGACGACGCCGGGCAGCAGGCTGGCGGTCTCATCCACCACCACATTATCAAAAATCAGTTCCGAGGTCACCGACGCGCGCAGGCTCCATTTTCCTTTCATCTGCGGGGTGGTGAACCCTTCGGCCCCGGACTCCACGAGAAACCCGCGAATGCCCTCCTCGGTTTTCGCCCAGACCAAGGCCACGTCGGCGATGGAGCCGCTGGTGATCCACATCTTCGTCCCGTTGATCAGCCAGGTTCCGTCGCCCCGCTTTTCGGCCCTGGTGCGCATGCCGCTCGGATTCGACCCGAAGTCGGGTTCGGTCAGCCCGAAACAGCCGATCTTCTCGCCGGCCGCCATTTTCGGCAGCCAGCGGCGTTTCTGTTCCTCGCTGCCGTAGGAAAAAATCGGATACATCACCAGCGAGCCCTGGACCGAGGCAAGGCTGCGCAGCGCCGAATCCCCCCGCTCGAGTTCGTACATCAGCAGCCCATAGGCGACATTGGACAGGCCGGCGCAGCCATAGTCCTCCGGCAGTGACGGACCGAAAAAGCCGAGTTCCCCCATCTCCGCAATCAGGTGGGCCGGAAACGTCTCCCGCTGCGCATGTTCATCGATGATTGGCATTACCTTGTCGTTTACAAAAGCCCGTGCCGTATCCCGCACCAGCTTCTCCTCGTCGTCGAGAAGCGACTGGAAATTCATGTAGTCGGTCAATTCACTGGTCAGCGTCATGTCTCTCCGTGGATTGTTCTGATTGTTGCGCAGCGGTCCGCCCCTAACTGATCCCGTGCGTATCGCTTGTTATAACCGACTTTTCAGGAGAAGTATACGCGCAGACCGCTCGTTCGTGGATCAGGCTGAACATTTCGCCGGGGATGACGGTTTGCTGCGGCGGTCCGCCCGCCACTCTGCAAACGGTAAAAATCACGGCGGCGTTGGCAGCACCTGCTGGCAACCTGGGTTCCTGAAAGATGCGGTCGCCGCCTAAAGAAGCCATCATGGAGCGCCGACCAGGGAACCGATCGAGGTGACGCTGATCATGTCGGGATATAACCGCTGCTCGGCCAGCGCGCCGATAATGCCGATATGGGACCCGCCGCGAAGACATGATTTAGATGGAATTTTCAAGCGGACTGGATATTGTATGGGATGAGCATGGCCGGCGGCGAGATGAGACACGGGGGGATACCCGGCATCCGGCCAGATGACAGGGCGGGATTCACGGTGCCCGCGAGGTGACCGCATATGCAGATCTTATCCGAAAAAAGGATCATCCAGTACCTCGAGGAACAGAGAACGTTCACCGCGACCGTTGATACCGGCGCGTTTTTCATCAGGGTCAACCGCTACGTGCCGATGCTCTGCACCGCCGTGCATGCGGGCCACAACCTGCCCCGTTCGCTGGAAAAAAAGATCCTGCTGTCGGCGGAGGAACGGCGCTATGAGGAGGACCCGTTCGCCGACGAGATCATTTCCTCGTTCCCGATCACCCTGCAGGGGCTCGACTCGCGCTACTGCTATGATCTCAACCGCTCACCGGACCGCTGCATCTACGAGGTGGCCTGGAACAAGAAGGTCTGGCACAGGGAACTGAGCCGCAAGGAACGCAAGGAGAGCCTGGAGAAACATGCGAGCTACTACCGGGTACTCGACGCTGTGCTGTCGACCCTCGAGAAAAAGTTCGGCCACTGCATTGTCTATGATGTCCATGCCTACAACTACCAGAGAAGGGAGCGCAACAATCCGCTGTTCAATATCGGCACCCACTGCGTGGACACCGTCAGATACGACCCGGTTCTCAGCCATCTCAAGAAGCAGCTTCACGCCATCGACCTGCCCAACATCGACAACCGGGTCGGTTTCAACGAAGTCTTCCAGGGTAAGGAAGAGCAGGCGTCCTTCATAAAGCGAAACCATCCCGACAGTCTACCGATCAACTTCGCAATCAAGAAAGTTTTCATGGATGAACTGTCCGGCGCCCCGTATCCGCTCATCCTCGAGGAATTGACCGAGGCCCTGAAGCGGGCCCTGAGCTACAATGCCGCCTATTTTGCCAGAAATTATGCGGGCAAGCGGCTGCAGCGCTCGCGCTTCATCGCCTCGGAGGACACGGCGATCATCAGGAGAGTGGACAATGCGCTGTTCAAGCTTGCCCGGGGCATCGACACCCTGCTCTATGTCAACCCGATGAACCTGCTCCAGGAAAAGAAACGGTTCTTTGCCAAAGGCTTTCATTACAATCCCCAGTTCGTTTACCGGCAACTCGACATAGACCCGTTCGTCTTTCGTAAAAATCTGTACACGATACCGGTAGACGATATCCAGGATGTCAGCATCCGCCAGATGTATCGGGGGACGATCGACATGCTCGCCACCAGGATAGATCTGCTGACCACCATCGGGAGCGAAGATTTTCTCTACAATTCGCTGCGCTATTATGGCGAACCGCGGCAAGCAGATGCCCGGCTGGCGCGCTTTTTCATTTCCGCACCGCCGCTTGAGGAAGCGGGAAGCAGCGACATCAGCGCCGAACAATGCGCCCAGGAGTTCCGTGAGGCTCTGAAAGGCTACGCATTCTCATGCCGGATCGAAACGAGCGACCGGATCGTCACCCGGGCGATGGTGAACAACACCCGCAAGGCCATCCTGATCAACAAGCGGGCCAGATTCAGCGCCACCGAGGTCAAGGCGCTGATCAACCACGAACTGGGGATGCACATGGTGACAACCATGAACGCCGATCTCCAGCCCCTCAAGATCTTCAAACTCGGCCTTCCCGGCAACACTGAGACCCAGGAGGGACTGGCGATCCTTGCCGAACACCGGTCCGGGAACCTGACCCTTTCTCGCCTCAAGGCGCTCGCCTACCGGGTGATAGCGGTGCAGATGATGGTGCAGGATTATGACTTCTCCAGGACCTTCAAAAGTCTGATCGAGGATTACGGGCTGGCCAGGGATTCCGCCTTCACCCTGACATCAAGGGTGTACCGGGGCGGCGGCTTCACCAAGGACCGTCTCTATCTGACCGGGCTTCAGAAAGTCCTGCAGCTGCGCCAGTCGGGGCAGAGTCTTGAACCCCTGCTGGTCGGCAAGACCTCCGCGGACTATCTCTCCACCATCAAGGAAATGATGGAAATGGAGATCGTCATGAAGCCGCGATTCAGTCCCGCAGCCTGGGAATCTCCGGTCGCCCCCGAGCCGATTCTCGATTACCTGCTGAAAGCCGCCCTGTAACCGGCAGGCCGCTCGCCACCCAGCGCCGAGCCGGGACAAGGGACGACGCCGGGACAAGCAGCAGCAGGATCCAGGTGACTCCTGAATCTTGAAGAGAAAAAAACCGGCAGAGACCTGTCCACGGTTGTGTCTGTTCCCCTTTCAATCAAAGCGTTGTGAGGACATGCGTAAGCCTGTCCCCTCGTGGCAGTGCCGAGATCAAATGCGGCGATGCAGTACCCGGTAGATGCCGTACGCGACAACTGCCGACAGGCCCCCCTGCAGCAGGTTCGGCGGGATTTCGGCGAGAGCCGCCTTGGCATCGGTGACTCCGAAGAAGGGAATGGTCTGGGCGATGGCGGGATAGATAACCGCCTCGAAGAGGTAATATCCGGACACCAGAACCGCGACGCCCACACCAAGGGCAACGATCTGCCGCCACGTGGAACCACCGCCTTTCCAGCCGATCATCCCTACCAGCGCCCCCTCTACGGCTTTGACGACCGCCGTCGCCAGGATAAACTGGGGAAAGCCGACCGCATCGGCGGCGGCCGGTCCGATCAGCCCTACCAGCCCCCCGACCACCGGCCCGTAGAGCAGCGCGGCGGCCATTACGAAGGTGTCGCCGAGGTTGAAATACCCGCCGGTAACCGGGATCGGAATACGGATCAACAGCGTGCCGATGAAGGCAAGGGTACTGAAAGCGGCGATGATGCCGGTATTATAAAGAATTTTTATTTCTGTGCTGGTATCCATGGAGTGACGGTGTGTCTATCTATCATTATCTGAGGTGCGCTTTCCATCTGTTTTAGCAGATTTCTTTCCGTCAGGCAGCATCGAAATTTCCTCTGCCCACAACGGCACGAATCGAATTGCCGAACAGATCGCCTCGACACCGATATTGATGATAGTACGGGCCATCGTTCTGATCCGCCACGGCTGCGCCGGATTCGTGAAGCGTTCCCGGTCCGCCGGTCTCCGGCGAGCGGGCAGAACCCCTTCTTCCCTGACAACTTCGAGGATATTGGGGATTACGAAATAGAAGATATGGCTGAACACCCGCAAGAACATCAGCGCTATCTTCCGGTTCACGGCCACGCCCCGGCCGCTCTTCAGGATGCTCGATTCGAGGCGGTAAAACGGCAAAACCGTTACCATCGCCAGAGCCAGAGGAATCACCACCGTCATCGTCGCGGCCAAGCCGGCATAATGGCGAAGGATGTCAACGAAACCGGCTGAACGCCAGCCGCTTATGAACAGTCCGACAGATGAAATCACGCCTCCAAGCACGACCAGCGGAATCATCACGGCGCCGGCGATGAACAGCGATACCTTGAGCATTTTTCTGCCGAGCAGCAGGGCAATCGTCAGAAATACCACTGCACCGTAGAGGATCCATCCGCACTCGATGCCCAGCGGCAGGCTCCCGGGAATGATCTCGAGCGGAAATCCTGAAAAGGCGGGAACGCTCAGGATCCAGATCATCAGCGCCTTCAGCTTCCAGTTCATGACGCCCTGCCCCCGTGCCTCAGAAAAACGGTAAACACCGGCTCGTCACCAGTCGCCTGGCAGCGGGACTCGCTGCGCGAAACCAGCAGCCGGCTGCACATCATCAACCGCCACCAAGGCTTGTGGGAAATCAGCATGACCGGTATGTCCCGGCGATGCGCCGTGGCGATGACCGCTCCCACGAACCGCAGTGCGCTGCGGCGGCTCAATCCCCAGTCCGGCTCGTCGAGAACGAGCGCCGATGGGGCGGCGGCGAGACGCGCCGCCACCAGCAGCGCTTTGACATCGATCAGGGGATGCAGGCTCGCCTCGAAATCGCCGATGCCCGGGTCCCCGTCCCGCCTGGAAATACCGGCCGCACCGTTGTACGCCTTTGCAATTTCGCTGAATACCGAACGGATCGAGGCACTATCCGCCTGCCCGCTCCCGGCTCCGATCTCCTCGAAGGAGCGCATCAGGGTCTGGGTCTGAACGTCCTGGAAAAGGAGACTGGCCGGGCCCTCCCACCGCTCTGTTTTGACCACTGCCTGTCCCCGCAATGAGAGTGAGCCGGCAACGGCGCGTGCCACCAGGCTTTTGCCCTGTCCGTTCTCGCCGCTGATGAGGCAGGGCGATTCAAATTCGAGATCGGTGTCGGCGATGGCCGCATATGGAACCGAATCGTCCAGCGGATTGAGAGACAGGGTCAAGGGGATCCTGGCGCCGCTCATCTTCAGCGCAAAAGGAACCGGCCGCTGAATGGGGATCCGGTTTTCCTCCGAAGATGCGGGAGTCAGGTCGTTTTCCCCCTCCATGGCCAGAATCGACAGCGTTTTTCCAGCCCGGCGACACCGCTCGACCACCGTATCCAGCAGGCGCCGATTGGCCGGCGAGAGCCACGCGAACGGGCTCGATATCACCACCATGCGGCAACTTGGTATCGATATGAAGATCTTTGCCAGCGCCAGCTTGACCGATTCTCCACCGGACAGGGTTCTGATCGGCTGGGTCAGCAGCCCGGCAAGGCCGAAGCGGGACGCAACCTCGGCTACCGCGCGGTCGCTGCACTCCTCCCCGGCCGACATCAACGCCGCCCTCAGGATCTGTTCGGCGGTTGCGAAAGCCAGGCAGTCCCTCGGATTGCTGGTTATCGAAGCCACCAGCCCGCCATGCCGGTCATCGGAAACCATTGAGGTAATCTCTCTGAAGTCCTTCCAGAACAGCGCCGGGCCGCCATACCTCCTGGCCAGCTTGAAATCTACCAGCCGGCGGAAGGCATCTTCCCTGGCCTCGAAGCGGTCGAAGAAGACGGTGCTGGACTCCAGATCGCTCATCACGTGAACAGCCGGGTAATCTCGTCCACATCGAAACGGGGCCAGGCCACCTCGGTCAGGCCGTCCCTGGCGACAATGCCGGGTTCGCCGTCAGTCACCGAGCCGATCACCGCGGCCATGATTCCCGCAGACTCGAGTTCGTCCTGAAGCCTTCGAAGGCCGGATGGACGGCAACAGATCAGCAGTCCCCCGGACCCGATCAGCCCCAGTGGGTTGATGCCGAACGGCGCACACACCGCCTCAGTCTCCGGCAGCAGGGGGATCTGATCCACCTGGACCTCGATACTGAAACCGCCGGCGATCGAAAACTCTTCCAGCGCCGTCGCGATCCCCCCCTCGGTGATGTCGTGCAGGGCGGTGACACCCTCGCTCGCGGCTGCGATCCGTCCTTCCTCGAGCACGCTGATCCGGGAAAGAAAGGTCTGTGCCCGCTCGATGGTGCGCTCGTCCACCCCCTGATCGAGCAGCTGCTTGCCGAATTCGCGGGCTATCAGCGCCGTACCCTCTATCGCGACCCCCTTGGTCAGCAGGATCTGATCGCCGGGCTGCATCGATTTCTTGTCCAGGAAGCGCTCCCGCTGTACCGTGCCGATCATCATGCCGTTGACGATGGTCCGCGACACCCCGTCGGTAATCTCGGTGTGCCCGCCGCACAAGGTGACGGAGGCGCGTTTGCAGACCGACGCCAGCTCCGCCATCACACAGCGGATTTCCGATGCGGTGGTGTTCACCGGAAACAGCAGGGTGGTCAGAAACCAGCGGGGTGTGCCGCCGGAAGTCACAATATCGTTGCCGTTTACCAGAACGGCATATTCTCCGATCGCATCGGTGGCGAAGGTGATCGGATCAGAGGTGACGACTATCACCTCTTCGCCGCCGACATCGACGGCGGCGGTATCCTCCCCGATGCCCGGCCAGTTCAGGACCGCCGGATCGCTGAAGGCAAACTCGCTGAGAAAGTCATCGAGCAGTTCCTGGGGAAGCTTTCCTCCCTTGAGCGGGCGGCCCATCTTCACGATCGGCAGCAGTTCCTCCAGGCAGTGGACGGAGAAATCCGCCCCGTCCGGAACCGGCTGCACGTCTCCGTTGGTAATGAAGGCACTCAAGGACCCGGCGTTGACCGCCGCCTCGATATCAAAGATTACATCACCGACCAGCAGGATCTCGCCGACATCGACGCCAAGCATATCTGCGGCGTGGAAAATTCCGTCGGGACTCGGTTTTGGAGCCGGAGGATCATCGCGGGAGATGACCAGATCGAAATACGAGGTGTCTACCAGGGTGAAATTTTCCAGGGACCGATCGATCGCTGCCCGGCTGTTGCGGGTTATGATCCCGATCTTGACTCCCATCGCTTTCAGATCTCTCAGGACCCGCTCGGCGCCCTCGTTGGCAAGCGAATTTCCGGCAGCCTCCATCTCAGCGGTGTGGACGACGGACATCGCCTGCAAACGTTCAGATTCATCTTCCAGACTCTGGATATACTCCAGGATCAGCATATCGGCAGGACAGCCGATGCGGCTGCGGATGTTCCTGAAATCTATGGCCCCGGGCCTGGTCAGCGTCCCGTCAAAATCGAACAGCACGGCGTCGATCCGATACGGTCGGTTCATGGCAACTCACATCCCATATGGTAACACTCCATTGATCTCATTGACCGTTCTTCTCAAGGCTATCCGCAAAGATCATTACCAACCCTGCAGAGATCAAGCAGTCAATCATGTTCAAGACAATTTAACACGTTCCGGTGTATACACTATAGGTGATATTCTGCAATTGTCTTATAGTGTCCATCGACCGATATCGCAATCATACCTGCAACACCAGGCAACAACAGGTTCCAACCATGAATCAGGATCAGCAGCAACTGCTTGCGGCGGCCAGGCAGGCCACCGAACTCGCCTATGCACCGTACTCCCGGTTCCGGGTCGGCGCGGCGGTCCTTACCCCCGGAGGCGTGTTTCAGGGGGCCAATATCGAAACGGCCTCGACCAATCTGGGTATCTGTGCGGAGCGGGCGGCAATCACCCATGCCCGGCTGAACGGTCAGGCCGTGATAACCGGCATCGCCGTGTGCTGTCTCGATGCTCGGCCGGGCAAGGACGGCATCACCGACGAGTACGGGGCCATGCCCTGCGGCGCCTGCAGGCAGTGGATCGCCGAGCTGGCCCCCGGCGCATGGATAGTCGTATCCAGCTCGAACAGGGTGTTTTGGCTCGATGATCTGCTGCCGCATGCCTTTAAACTGTAGCCTGACATAGGCAGGCCGACTCCCGAGAGCGCGGTGGCGGCCAGTTTCAGGCTGCATCGCGGAGGCCAGCCGGGGCGGGGAAAATGGTTTGCTGCAGGCCGGAGAGCCGCAGCCTGAAACTGGCCGCCGCCGCTGGCAGGTGCGATCGCAACTTCGAGCCATCCCTTGCCAACAGGCGAGGGTACGGACTTACATCTGTTCTCGGTTTTTCACATTCGGCTCAGCGGCCAGGAGTCTATGATCGCTTCCAGCAGCGCGACAAAGGTCGTGCGCACCTGCTCGCCGACCCGAATGATGTCATCGTGGCGCAGCGGCTCTTCGAGAATCCCGGTGCCCATGTTGGTGAGGCACGACACCCCCAGCACCTTCATGCCGCAGTGAGCGGCGGTGATCACCTCGGGCACCGTCGACATGCCGACCGCATGACCGCCGAGCAGACCGAGCATGCGTACCTCGCTGGCGGTCTCGTAGCTGGGACCGGGCATATAACAGTAGACGCCCTCCTTGAGTTCGATACCGAGCCGGGCTGCACACTGTTTGGCAAGATCGCGGATTTTCGACGTATACGGGTCGGACATGTCGTTGAAGCGGGGGCCGAAGGCATCGAGATTGGGGCCGCGCAGCGGGCTGTCGGTAACCATTTTGATATGGTCGCGGATCAGCATAAGCGTTCCGGGACGGTAATCGGCATGAAGGCTGCCGGCGGCATTGGTGACGATCAGGTTTTCGACGCCGAGCAGCTTCATGCAGCGCACCGGAAATACCACCTGGTCCATGGACAGCCCCTCGTAGAAATGCAGCCTCCCCTGCATCACGAGCACCGGCTTGTTCTGCAGCCGGCCGATCACCAGCAACCCGTGATGCCCCTCGACGGTGGAGGGGCAGAAATGGGGAATCTCGTCGTAGGGGATCGTCAGTGAATCACTGACCTGACCACCGAGTGCACCGAGGCCGGAGCCGAGCACGATACCGATCCTCGGGACCATGGAGATACGTTCTTCGATAAAGGTGGATGCCTGTTTCAGCTGTTCCATCACGTCCATCTAGTCTTCCCCTTTGTCGAAGATTTTACCGATGGCCGCCGGCGGCTGCGAGCGCCCAACCCAGCCGATCAGGATGACGATTGTCAGAATATACGGGAGCGTCGCCAGCAGACTCGACGGAATCGGCACGCCCTTGGCCCCCATGAAAATCTCGAGACCTTTTGCTCCGCCGAAGATCAGGCACGCCAGCAGGGCGCCCTGGGGCTTCCATTTGCCGAAAATCATCGCCGCCAGGGCAATGAAACCGTGCCCCGAAATCAGCGTGTTGTTGAAGCGCGACACCACGGCGATCGACATCGCCGCCCCGCCCAGTCCAGCCAGGAAACCGGACGTGATCACCGCTCCGTAGCGGATTTTGAACACCGAGATGCCGAGCGAATCAGCCGCTTCCGGATGTTCACCGACGGCCCGCAAGCGCATCCCCAGCCGGGTCCGGTACAGTACGAACCAGCTCACGAGCACCAGAGCAAATGCTATATAGACGGTTGCGAAGCGGTTGAAAACCAGATCCATGAAGCCGGCCGAAGGGAACAGCCTGCCGTCGCCAAACAGGAAGTCGAGCGGCAGCGGGATCTTGTTCGGCACGGTCAGCGTCTGGGTGGCGCCGTCAAAGACCAGCCGGCTGATGAACAGCGCCAGCCCGACCCCGAGAAAGTTGATGGCGATGCCGGACACGATCTGTTCGGCGGAAAACGATACGGTGGCGATCGCATGCAGCAATCCCAATGAGGCTCCGGCCAGTCCGGCGCATAAGAACCCCAGCCACGGATCCTGGGTAAAGTAGGCAACCGCGGCCCCGACAAAGGCGCCGAAATACATCATGCCTTCGAGACCGATATTGATGATGCCGGAGCGTTCGGTGATGACTCCGCCGATCGCCGGGAAGATGAGCGGCGTCGAATACATCAGCGTAGTACCGATGATGAAGGCGATGTCGTTGAGCAGCCCTTCCATCAGGTCCTCCTCCGCCGCTCTCTGAAGTTCAGGATCAGGCGGATCAGCTTGGGCATGGCGACAAAGAAGATGATGATGCCGATCATGATGTTGATCACCTCGGTGGGAGCCCCCATCACATCCTGGATTTTCGATCCGCCGTATTTGAGTCCGCCGAACAGCAGCCCGGCGAACACGCAGCCCGGTCCGCTGTTGTTGCCGATCAACGACACCGCGATGCCGTCGAAGCCGTAGCCCTCCATGATCGCCAGCGTGGCGATGCGGTGACTGACACCAAGCACCTGGAAGGCTCCGGCGGCGCCGGCCAGCGCCCCGGATATCAGCATCGACACGACGATACTGCGCTTCACGTCGATGCCGCCCGCCTCAGCTGCATGGGGATTGTAGCCGACAGCCCTGAGCTCGTAGCCGAGCGTCGTCCGGTTGAGGGTGTACCAGACCGCGAAGGCCAGGATCAGCGCACAGATAAAACCCAGGTTCACCGGCGATTTGAGGATATCCCACAGCATCGGGTGTTCGCGCAGGAAGGCGATGCCCTCGGGAGTCCGCTTCCACTCGCCGAGGATGTCTATCTGGGCGCTGGGCTGTATCTCGTAGGTCTTGCCGGTCCCCTGTCTACCGAATGACGGAATCGTGATCGCCCAGTTCGAAATGTAGAGTGCCGTCCAGTTGAGCATGATGGTCGAGATCACCTCGTTGACCCCGAACCGGGCCTTGAACCAGCCGGCCAGCCCCCCCCACAGACCGGCAACCAGCACCGCCAGCCCGACCGCAGCAGTAACGTGCAGCAGGATCGGCAGTTTCAGGTAGTAGCCGGCCGCGGCCGCGGTCAGGGCACCCATGATGTACTGGCCTTCCGCCCCGATATTGAACAAACCGGTGCGCAGCGCGAAGGCCACCGACAAACCGGTGATGATCAGCGGCGTCGAATAGATAATTACGTAGGAGATGTACTTGGGCCTCGAAAAGACCCCTTCCACGATCACCCAGTATGCCTCCAGCGGATTGAACCCGGCCACCAGAAGGATAACCCCGCCGAGCAGAAAGCCGAACAGGATCGACATCAGCGTGATCGCCAGCGATCCGTGCAGAAATTTCTCCCTCAGTGAGGACGCCGGCCCGTTCATGGTCCCCCCCCGGCCATCAGCAGCCCGACCCGGTTCTCGTCAGCCTCGGATGCGTCGAGCAGGCCGATGATCCGACCCTCGAATATCACCGCGATACGATCGGCGACGGTGAGGATCTCGTCGAGCTCAAAGGAGATCAGCAGCACCGCCTTGCCGCTGTCGCGCTGCTCCACGAGCGCCTGATGAACATACTCTATGGCGCCGACGTCGAGCCCTCGGGTCGGTTGCGAGGCGATCAGCACGTCGGGGTTGTTCGACACCTCGCGGGCGATGATGACCTTCTGCTGGTTGCCCCCGGACAGCGATTTGGCCGTCAGTGTCGCCTGCTGAGGCCGGATGTCGAAGGTGTCGATGCAGTGCTCGCCGAATCGGTAGATCTCCTGGTGGCTGAGCACCCCACACCGTGAAAATGGCGGCCGGCGGTAGGTCTCGAGGATCAGGTTCTCCGCCACATCGAACTCCAGCACCAACCCCCGCTTCTGACGGTCTTCATGGATGGCGCTCATGTGATCGCCGATAATCTCGCGCGGGCTCGCCGAGGTAATATCCCGTTCCCCCAGCATGATCCGGCCGGCCGCCGCCGGGCGCAGCCCCATCAGCGCCTCCACCAGCTGCGACTGGCCGTTGCCGTCCACCCCTGCGATACCGAGGATCTCGCCGTAATGCAGGTCCAGGCTCAGTCCATCGACAGCGAATATCCCCCGATTGTCCTTGACCGCCAGATCGCGAACCGACAACGCTACCCGGCCCGGTTCGGCCTCTGTTTTAGGAACCGAAAACGACACCTCGCGCCCGACCATCTTGGCCGCCAGATCATGCTCGCTGACCGCGTCCACCGCCACCCGGTCGATGAACACGCCGCGGCGGATGATCGTACAGTAGTCTGCGACCTGCTTGATCTCGTGAAGTTTGTGGGTGATGATGATGATCGATTTGCCTTCTTTGGTCAGGTTGCGGATGATCCCGATCAGTTCCTTGATCTCCGCCGGGGTCAGAACCGCGGTGGGCTCGTCGAGGATGAGGATCTCGGCGCCTCGATACAGCGCCTTGAGGATCTCGACCCGCTGCTGGCTGCCCACCGACAGGTCCTCGATGCGGGCCTGAGGATCGACGCTGAGTCCGTAGCGGGAGGATAGTTCGCCGACCCGTCTGCGGGCCTCGGCCATATCCAAGATGCCCATAAACCGGACCGGTTCCCGGCCGAGCACAATATTCTCCGCCACCGTGAATGGTTCCACCAATTTGAAATGCTGGTGGACCATGCCGATCCCGTGCCGAATGGCGACATTGGGATCCGAGATCCTCACCGGTTCTCCATTAATCCGGATGGTCCCCTCGGTTGGGTGGTAGAGGCCGTAGAGGCAGTTCATCAGGGTCGTCTTGCCGGCCCCGTTTTCGCCGAGCAGTGCGTGCACCTCGCCGCGATGAACAGTCAGGCTGATCCGGTCGTTGGCGACGAAATCGCCAAATTTCTTGACGACATCGATCATCTCCACCGCTTTATGGGAAAAATCGATGCTGGTCACGCGCTGCCCTTGCCGGTTGGATTAACCTCAGGTACACGAGTTGAGTCCGCCTGCGGGTCCACAACAACCCGGAGGAGGCTGAACAGGTGCGGCCGCCCCTGAAAGCGATTCGGAAGTCGTTCTAGAACGTGTCGAAGGCTTCCTTGGTTGCCGGTACCACGAGTTCACCCGCCTTGATCTTGGCGATCAGCCCGTCGACCTCCGCGAGGATCTCGGCAGGTACGTGCTTGGACGAGGTGGGCGCGATGCCGACGCCTTCGTTCTTGAGATTGTAAACCACCGTTTCTCCACCGGCGAACTGTCCTTCGATAAGCCGTTTGCCAATATCATAGATGGCGTTGTCTACCCGTTTCATCGCCGAGGTCAGGACGTTGTCGGGGGCCAGGAAATTCTGGTCCTTGTCCACACCGATGGCCCATTTGCCCTTCTCCTTGGCCGCCTCGATCACCCCGTCGCCGACGCCACCGGATGCGTGAAAAACGATATCGGCGCCCTGCTGGTACATATTATTGGCAATGGCCTTGCCCTTGGCCGCATCGGTGAACGATTCGGCATACTGGCTCATCACCTCGGCTCCGGGATTTGCCAGTTTGACTCCCGCCATATAGCCGTACTCGAACTTCTCGATGAGCGGGAACTTGATTCCACCGACGAAGCCGACCTTGCCTGTCTTGGTCATTTTGCCGGCGATATAGCCCACCAGAAAGGACGGCTCCTCCTCCTGAAATACCGCGCAGGTTACGTTTTTCGGGGTTTCGGGGCCATAGGCGAAGTCGATGATCGCATATTTCTGGTCCGGGTTGATCTCGGCGGTGTTCTTGATCGCATCCCCCATCAGAAACCCGATACCCCAGATCAGGTCGTAGCCGGCATCGGTCAGGGTCTCCATGTTCGGCGCGTAGTCTGCATCCTGCTTCGATTCCTTGTACGCGACCTTGATGCCGAAGTCCTTTTCGGCCCGCTTCAGCCCTTCCCAGGCCGACTGATTGAAGGACTGGTCGTTGACGCCGCCGACATCGGTAACCATCGCGATCCTGATATCTGCCGCGAAAGCCGTCAGCGCGGACACCGACACCAGCGTGAAAACAGCGGCGAGGCACGTGCGGATTGTTTTCATAATCTGCTCCTTGTTGTGGAAAATTGTTATAAAGACAGAACCCTGTGCTCCGTGTTCAGATGGACTCGGCGGCTCCGGCCGGGGAGCAGAGAGATTGCCGAGTGTTGTTTTTATGACATGATCCCCGGATCTTTTCAAGCTGATAGCAGGCTGGTTCCACATTCAAAATCCACCGAGAAACAGGCCGCGACGGTTGCCGCGACATCGCAGAAGCTGTCCCGAACCCCAAGGCGTAATCCCGGTCTTGCGGGGCGATGGAACAGCAGCGGAACATACTCCCGGGTGTGGTCACTGCCGTCAAAACCGGGATCGCAGCCGTGATCGGCGGTAATGATCAGAAAGTCGTCAGGACCGAGCACGGTGTGGATACGCGGCAGGCAATCGTCGATTTCAGCCACCGCCCGGCAATATCCGTCCGGGTCCCGGCGATGGCCGTAAACCATGTCGGTGTCGATCAGATTCACGAAGATCAGCTGATCCGCTGCGGCTGGAACGGACAGTACCTCGACCAGCCGTCTCAGGCAGTCGGGATTGCCTTTGTCGGGGTGATTCACCATCAGTCCCTGGCGGTTGAAGATGTCACCGATCTTGCCGATGCCGACCGTTTCGACCCCGCCATCGACAAGGCGGTCCAGAATGGACGGACCGGGCAGGTCGATGGAGAAATCTCTGCGCCCTGCCGTACGAGTAAAGGCTCCGGGGGTGCCGGTAAAGGGCCGGGCGATGACCCGGGCGACGCCGTAGTCGTTGCAGATGGTTCTGGCTACCCGGCAGATCCGATACAGGTCTTCCAGCGGCACTGCCGCTTCATGGGCGGCTATCTGGAAGACCGAGTCCGCCGACGTGTAGCAGATGACCCGCCCCCCACGCATCTGCTCTTCGCCGAGCTCCTCGATGATGACCGTGCCCGACGCCGCCTTGTTGCCGAGCATCGTAACACCGCTTTCAGCCTCGAAGCGGCGAACCAGCTCGGCGGGAAACGACGGGTGATGCGGCGGGAAAACCGTGAACCCCCGGTCGAGCACGATGCCGGCAAGCTCCCAGTGCCCGGTGGTCGTGTCTTTGCCCGCCGATTTCTCGGCCATGGCCCCGAACGACGCACGCGGAGCCGGGGCTGGCGGACATCCGGGAACCGGGTCTCCGACCAGCGCCGCGCAATTGCCGATACCCAGCTCCAGCAGGTTCGGCCACGGCACCAGGGCGCCTGCGGCGGCCGACATGCAGACCGAACGCAGGGTATTCGCACCGCCGTCGCCGTAAGCCTCGGCATCCGGGGCGGCGCCGATGCCGAGGCTGTCTATGACCAAGATCACCCCGCGCATCACTACTCACTCCCCCCTGACCTGCCGATAGATCAGTGGTTTTTTCTGCGGCGGAGCATCGCTGATGCAGACGGAGCTGAGCAGCAGCGCCTGGGCCCGCTCGAAGTTGGCCCGGCTGTTGACGTACAGCCGGCCGATCTCGTCGCCCGCCTGCACCGGATCCCCCCTCCGCACCTGCAGCTTCAGACCCACCGCCGGATCAATCGGGTCGTTCTTGGCAGCCCGGCCGGCACCGAGCAGCATCGCCGCCCGGCCCACATCGGCGGTCATGATATCACCGACAAACCCGGAGCGTTCAACGACAACGGCAACTTCCTCAGCTGCCCGGGGAAGCAGCGAGGTATCTTCACACACCTGCGGGCTGCCGCCGAGCAGCTCGATCATCCGCGCCAATCGCTGCAGCCCTCGGCCGGACTCGAGCGCTTCCCGGACCTGCCGCGAAGCCTCCGCGCCGGTGGCGGCTAGTCCTCCGGCGACAAGCATCTCCGCCGCCAGCGCCAGCGACAGGTCGGCCAGGTCCCCGGACCGGTCGCCGCGCAGGCTCTCGATCGCCTCTGCCACCTCGAGCGCGTTACCGACCGCCAGACCCAACGGCTGGTTCATATCGGTGATTAGCGCCGAGGTCGGTTTGCCGGCCCGCCGCCCGATCTCAACCATCATCCGGGCAAGTTCCTCGGCCGCCGTCTCTTCCCCCATGAACGAACCGTTGCCGGTCTTCACATCGAGCACGATCGCATCCGCGCCAAGCGCCAGTTTCTTGCTCATGATCGAGCTGGCGATCAGGGAGACGTTGTCCACCGTGCCGGTCACATCGCGCAGCGCATAGAGCTTGCGGTCGGCGGGCACCAGGTCGCCGGACTGGCCGACCACAGCCAAACCGCATTCGTTCACGATCCGCGCCAGATCCTCCGGCGTCCTGGAGAGATCCACGCCGGGTATCGATTCGAGCTTGTCCACCGTCCCTCCGGTGTGTCCGAGCCCGCGTCCCGATATTTTGGCGACTTTGCCTCCGCAGGCGGCGACCAGCGGGGCGGTGATCAGCGTGGTGGTGTCGGCGACGCCGCCGGTTGAGTGTTTGTCAAGTTTGACGCCGTCGATCACGGAAAGATCGGGGCGACTCCCCGAATCCCTGATGGCGATGGTCAGATCGGCGGTTTCCCGGGCATCCATGCGGCTGAACCAGATCGCCATCAGCAATGCCGCCGCCTGATAGTCGGGGATCGTGCCGTTCGTGTACGAGGACACGAAATATTCGATCTCTTCGGTGCTCAGCGCCCCGCCGTTGCGCTTCTTGAGGATGATGTCCTGAATCAGCACGAGCCTTCTCCCCCGTTGCCGTTATCCGCGAACCGGCAGGGCCCTCTTGCCGACAAACCCGGCAACGGTTCAGGCCTTGACCATGTCCATGAACTCGGTGCCGAACAGCACCTCTTTTTCCAGCAGTTTCTCGGCAATGGCGACCAGGGTATTCTTCTTCTCCTCGAGCATCCGATGGACATGAAGGTTGCGCTGCTCGAGAATTTGCTTGGTCTCCTGATCGATCAGCGCCGCCGTTTCATCGCTGTAGTCCTTGCCGCCTGCAATCCCGCCGTCGCTCTGCAAAAATACCGGAGACCGCTGCCGCGGGTAGGTTGACAGGCCGAGCGTTTTCCCCATCCCGTACTCGACGATCATCGCCCGGGCGATGTCGGTGGCCCGCATCAGGTCATTGCCGGCGCCGGTGGTGACGCTCCCGAACATGATTTCCTCGGCAACCCTGCCGCCGAGCAGCACATCTATCTTAGCGAGCAGCTCGGACCTGGACATCAGGTAGCGGTCCTCGGTCGGCCGCTGCTGCGTATAACCGAGGGCGGCGAGGCCGCGCGGGATGATCGAAATTTTATGGACCGGTTCGCTTCCCTCCGTAAGCGCGGCGACGAGGGCATGACCGACCTCGTGATAGGCGACGATCTTTTTCTCGGCAGGATTGATCACCCGGTTCTTCTTCTCCAGGCCGCCGATGATGCGGTCGACCGCCTCGTCGAGATCCTTGTTGGAGACCTTTTTCCGGCCGTTTCGCACCGCCAGCAGCGCCGCTTCATTGACAGCATTGGCCAGATCGGCACCCGAGAAACCGGCGGTTTTCTGGGCGACCACCTCGAGATCGACGTCGTCCTCGAGCTTGACCTTGGCCGCATGAATTTCAAGGATCGCCCGCCTGCCGGCCAAATCCGGACGATCGATCAGCACCTGCCGATCGAACCTGCCGGAGCGAAGCAAAGCCGGATCGAGCACCTCGGGGCGGTTGGTCGCGGCCATGATGACGATCCCCTTTTTGCTATCGAATCCATCCATTTCCACGAGGAGCTGATTGAGGGTCTGCTCGCGCTCGTCGTGGCCGCCGACCATGCCGCCGGCGCCGCGGGCCTTGCCGATCGCGTCCAGCTCATCGATAAAGATGATGCACGGTGCCTTTTCCCGGGCCTGTACGAACAGGTCGCGCACCCGCGCCGCGCCCATGCCGACGAACATCTCCACGAAGTCCGAACCGCTGATCGAAAAGAACGGCACCCCGGCCTCGCCGGCGACGGCACGGGCGATCAGGGTTTTGCCGGTACCGGGAGGACCCACCAGCAGCACGCCTTTGGGCATCTGCCCGCCGACCTCGAGATAGGCTTCCGGGTGGGCCAGGTAGTCGACGATTTCCTTGAGCTCCTCTTTTGCCTCATCGGCCCCGGCCACGTCGCTGAAGCGGGTTGAGATATCCTTTTCGCCGATGATCTTGGCCTTGTTTTTGCCGAAGTTCATGATCCCGGCCTGGCCGCCCTGCATGCGTCTCATCAGCAGATACCAGACGCCGAAAAAGAAAAAGATCGGAATCATCCATGACAGCAGCGAGTTTAGAAAGGTATTTTCGAGGCGTCCTGAGAACTCGACCTTGTGTTCGGCCAGCACTTTTGACAGATCGGTGTCGACCCTGACCGTCGTGAACAGGATCTCACTGTCGTTTTCACCTTTCATCTTGCCGGTAATCCGGTCGTTGCTGATGGAGATTTCCTCGATCTTGTCGCGCGTCAGCGCATCGATGAACTCCGAATAGGGGATGATTTGCGGGCGCAGCTGGTCAAAAATCAGATCCTGCAGGAGGACAACGCCCCAGATTGCCGCAAGCACATACCAGATATTGAATCTCGTATTGTGTTCCATATTCACTCCTTTACAGCGGTGTCGCCTGAATCGTCTCGATGTTCAGCGCCGTTTAGGGGACATCACATCAGTCTGCGTTTCCTGTTCGAACGGGATGCCGATGTGAACATTGCAAACCCCAGGCTGAAGGCAATTCCGGCCGCAAAACCGACCCCCAGCATGAGCAGGTCCCGCCCCCAGGTGCGTCCAGGCGCGTCTCTGTCCGCTTCCGCCGCCGCGGCCGGTTCGGCTTCAGGCTGCCCGGAATTCGCTTCGGCGGTCGGCGCTGCCGCTGGCTGTTGAATCGCCGGGGCAGCCTCCTCCCGTGGCGGGACCTTGGTGAACCCGACGGCCATCAGCTCCGAAGCCTTGGCGTCCCTGACCAATCGGTCGGCGCTGCCGAGCACCACGGCGATGATGCGTACCCCCCCTCGTTTCGCGGTGGCTATAATGGAGAACCCTGCCGCCTTGAAATACCCGGTCTTAAAACCGTCGCATCCATCCACCGAGTCCAGCAGTTTGTTATGGTTGCGCATGATGAACTCACCGTTGCGGAACCCCCGCTCCCGGGTTCCCGTATATTTGAAGACTTCAGGATTTTTTGCCAGCTCCCGGGCGAGGATCCCCAGATCCCTGGCGGTGGTCCTGTCCACCTGCTGCCCCTGGGACGGGGGCAGGCCATGCACCGAATAGAAGGTGGTGTTGTTCATGCCGAGCCCGGCAGCTGTATCATTCATCATCTTCACGAAGGCATCCTTGGAACCGGCCACATGGATTGCCAGCGCCGTCGCGGCGTCGTTGGCGGACTGAACGATCAGGGCATACAGCAGATCTTCCACGGAGAACTGCTCCTTGGGATCGAGATAGACCTGTGAACCGCCCATTCTTGCCGCCTCCCCGGTCACCTGCACCATGTCTTCGAGCCTGAGCATCCCCTGCTCGATCCGGTCGAGAACGACATACAGCACCATCAGCTTAAGCACCGAAGCCGGATAGGCTATCGCGGTGCTGTTCTCCTCGAAGAGCACCTCGCCGGTATCGGCGTCGAGCACCAGTGCGGACAGGTAGGGATCCCGGGAAATGGTGTCGATGTCTGCCCGCGCGCCCCAACCGAGGTGCGCGGTGAACAGCAGTGCCGCGAACAGAATAATGGCCACACGTTTCATAGCTTTATCCGGTTGTATTGATAACGAGCGATTGCTCAAACAATTCCCTCTGGCGATCCTATATTTCACCGAGTTCATCCATTCCCCGCTTCACCATAAATCAAAAGATCCCCCCTGTCATCAATCGACAAGAGGGGTTTTTCGATTCGTTTACGATGTCGTGCAACCGATTTATTTGGGTACCGTATACTGCCATTTTTCAAGCAGTGATTTACGCATCCGATCTTTCTCGGCAGGGGACGCCCCCCAGTTCTCACTGTATACCGCTCCCTCCCAGTCTCCGTAGACAGGATTGGGCAGCACGATGAACCTGGTGCCCCACTTGCCCCGTAACTTGTCGGTTTCCGCAAACCGTTGCTGAACGGTTTTCTTGGCAAAGTCGCTGGAGAAGTCGTTGAGGTTGTCCCCGAGCAGCAGGGCGACCTCGTAGTCCGCCGCGACACGGTCCCGGCGCCCCTGTTTGTCGCTGGAATCGGTGCGCAGCAACAGATGCTTGTCATCAACGAAGGGGAACCCGAGGCTCTCGAGATTCTTCTTGGTTCCTTCGTATCCGACCATTTTGCGGTTGCTCACGTAGAACACTTCGACCCCCTGGGCTGCCGCAAAATCGAGAAACTCCCTGGCGCCGGGCATCGCTTTTGCCTGGGCGGCTGCCATCCACGGATCCCAGGTCGCCGACGAGTACCCGAAATCCTGGCCGATCAGGAACGCTTCATAGGCGCTGTTGTCGAGTACGGTTTCATCGGCGTCGACAATAACCGCCACCGGTTTGCTGCCGGTGTATGCGCCGAGGAATGCGTCCAGATTCACGGTCGCGATATTGAACGCCTGGTAGCTCAGCGCCCTGAACTCGGCCGCTGCCTGCATCCACAGGGTCGCCATGACCAGCTGTTCGTTGAGATCCCTGGTCGACAAAGTTCCTTCCGCCGGCTGCATTTTGCCGGCGCAGCCCCCCAGCGTCAACGCAAGCAGCAGAACAGGAATCGTGGTTTTCAGCCCGCTTGTGATCGGTTTCGTCATAGCCCTCTCCGATGGTTTTGATACATCCGTAACGATTTCTGACCGTTAGGTATCCTGACCGGCAGCTGCCATGCCCGCCGCCATGGACTCAATCCTAATCATAACCTGCAGCCCCGGCAAGCAGTTTCCCGTGTCTGCGATGAAGCCTGGCCTGCAGATTCGCCGCCGCCCGCACGGTAGACCGATATGGACGCTTGCATTTATCGGATGGTTCATGAATAGTAGCAGGAATTACAACCAACCGGATCCATCGGTTTACCCAGCTCACCCATAAGGAGAGAAGATCATGAAGCAGGTGCCGAAACTGACCCTCGACGACGCCCGTCTGATGATGGCAGCGGCAGAACAAAAGGCCCGGGAAATAGGCGTCGACATGGATATCGCCATCGTCGATGACGGCGGCAACCTGCTGATGTTTCAGCGCATGGATAACGCCCGCATCACCTCGATCACCATTGCCATAGACAAGGCCTTCACCGCCGGAGCAGCGAGGAAGTCCACCAGGGACTACGGCGCCGTCAGCGGCCCCGGCCAGCCCGCATTCGGCATCAATTCCTCGATCCAGGGACGCTTCATGATTTTTGCCGGTGGTCTGCCGGTCTATGTGGACGGCCAGCCGGTGGGCGGGATCGGCTGCAGTTCCGGCAGCCCTGACCAGGACGAGGAAGTCGCCAGGGCCGGCCTCGAGGCGCTGATGGCCGCATTAAAGTGAATTGATCGGGCCGGCGCGGGTAATCCGGGCAACGGCCGTTCAACTATTGAAAAGAACGGGCAAAAGGGGTACGTTCCATCATTTCGCCGGCTCAAGGGAACGTCTGAATTCGAGGCATGCCTGTCCTGACAGTTCAACCGTCAACCCCGCCGACCGGCGGCACTGCATCTTACGGTCGTTGGGGTTTTTGGTTTCACCACCTTAAAGGTACTTTCCAGTTCGGAGGTAGACATGTTCAAAATCGTAAAACGAGAAGAGATGGCTGAAGGAACGGTAATCCTCAACGAAATCGAGGCCCCGGCGATTGCCAGAAAAGCCAAACCCGGCCAATTCGTAATCCTCAAGGCGAACGAGGACGGCGAGCGCATTCCGCTGACGATGGCGGAAACCGACAAGGCAAAAGGGACGATCACCATCATCTACATGGTCGTCGGCAAATCCACCGCGCTGTTCCGTGACCTCAAGGTCGGCGACTCCTACCAGGACGTGATCGGTCCGCTCGGCAAACCCACCCACCTGGAGAAGAAAGGCAAAGTTATCTGTATCGGCGGCGGAACCGGCGTAGCGGTGCTGCACCCGATCACCAGGGCCATGAAGGAGATCGGCAACGAGGTGACCTGCATCATCGGCGCCCGCACCAAGGATCTGCTGATCCTCGAAAAGCAGATGAAGGAGGCCTCCCATGACCTGCGCGTCTGCACCGACGACGGCTCCTACGGCCATCACGGCTTTGTCACCGAAGTCATGAAAGAGGTGCTGGAACAAGGCGACATCAAGGAAGTGGTGGCTATCGGCCCGGTACCGATGATGGCCGCGGTGTGCAGGATCACCCGCGAATACGACGTGCCGACCCTGGTCAGCCTCAACCCGATCATGGTCGACGGCACCGGCATGTGCGGCGGCTGCCGCGTGTCGGTCGGGGGAGAAACCAAGTTTGCCTGTGTGGACGGCCCTGAATTCGACGGACACAAAGTCGATTTCGACGAATTGTGGCTCAGACTCCAGGCCTATCTCGAAGATGAGAAGAAGTGCCATAAAGAGTACTGCAATCTTCATAAAGTCCAATAAGAACGGCTCCTGACTCTTTCAAATACCCATTCTCTATGCGGAGGGAAACATGGCAGATACGCCTGCGAAACCAGTGAAAAACCCGAGAATTCCGATGCCCGAGCAGGACCCCAAGGTCCGTGCCCGCAATTTTTTGGAAGTGCCCACCGGATACACTCACAAAATGGCCCAGGACGAGGCGGCCCGCTGCCTTCAGTGCAAGAAGCCGGCATGCGTGCAAGGGTGCCCGGTCGGTGTCGATATCCCCGGATTTATCAACCTCATCGCCGAGGGCGAGATGACCAAGGCGATCCGCCATCTGTGGACCATGAATGCGCTTCCCGCCGTGTGCGGCCGGGTATGTCCCCAGGAAATCCAGTGCGAAGGGCTGTGTGTGGTCGGCAAGAAGGGTGAGCCGGTCGCGATCGGCAACCTGGAGCGCTACTGCGCCGACTATGAGCGCGCACACGGCACCGGTGAACTGCCGCCCAAGGCTGCGCCGACCGGTAAGAAAGTCGCCGTCGTCGGGTCCGGCCCGTCCGGCCTCACGGTGGCCGGCGATCTGATCGTCAGAGGCCATGATGTGACCATTTATGAAGCCTTCCACAAGGCCGGAGGGGTGCTTGTCTACGGGATTCCCGAATTCCGTCTGCCCAAGGAAATCGTCGCCCAGGAGATCAACTTTCTCGAACGGCTCGGCGTCAAGCTGATCTGCAATGCAGTGGTCGGCCGCACCGTCTCGCTCGACGAGCTGTTCGACGAAGGATATGATGCGATCTACGTCGGTGTCGGCGCCGGCCTGCCCCGCTTCATGAACATCCCCGGCGAAAACCTGGTCGGCATCCTCTCCGCCAACGAATACCTGACCCGGGCCAATCTGATGAAGGCCTACAAATTTCCCGATGTCGACACCCCTATCCCGATGGGCAAGAAGGTGGTGGTACTCGGAGCCGGCAACGTGGCGATGGATGCAGCCCGCACCGCGATGCGGCTCGGTGCCGACAACGTCAAGATCGTCTACCGCCGGTCCCGTGAAGAAATGCCCGCCCGCGCCGCGGAGATCCACCACGCCGAGGAGGAGGGCATCGAGATGTTTTTGCTCACCAACCCGACCACATACCTGGGCAACGACAAAGGACGCTTGACCGGCATGGTATGCTTGAGGATGGAACTCGGCGAGCCCGACGATTCCGGCAGAAGAAGGCCGGTTCCGATCAAGGGCTCGGAGTTCGAAATTGAATGCGATCTCTGCATCGTCGCCGTGGGCTCCGGGGCCAACCCGCTGCTCACCAGTGAAACGCCCGATATGCGCCTGAATAAATGGGGCTACATCATCGCCGAGGAGAAAACCGGCAAAACCACCAAAAAAGGCGTCTGGGCCGGAGGCGACATCGTCACCGGCGCCGCTACCGTCATTCTCGCGATGGGGGCCGGCCGCCAGGCCGCGACGTCGATGCACGACTATCTAATGCTGGGCTGGTAGCTGATCATCAGCTACTGCGTTGAGCTCGTCGGGGCCGGCCAGGTATGTGGCCGGCCTTTTGTGTTGATCACTCAGGAATCAGGCTGCAGGCGGGCGATCAAGCATCTTGCAGAATGTCCGCCGTCTGTGAGGCTCGGGCGCCGGCAGTGGACATCGCCGGACCACCGTTGCTCAGCCAACAAAGAGCGCCCCCGGCGGCTCGGGATAAAAAAACGCCCAGGGTGTCGGTGCCCGGATCATGTGCCGGGTCCGCCTCGATTATACGACCAGCCACGGCTATGAACCTCACAGCGAGCGCTGCTCGCAATCGGAACCCCACCGTCTGTACCACAGCGACCGGGTCGAATCGAGCATGACCGTCGACTACCGGTTCAGTTCCTATGAGCAGGTGGTCGACGTCCGGGTCGGCTCGATCCAATGCAGCATCGAGCAGGCTCATGTGCTGGAGTCGAGGATAACGGCCTCACCCGTGAATTAACCCCCTTTTCTTCCGGTATCCGGAACTTCAGCCCCAGCTGCCGCCTTTCCGACCCAGCCATCATTTGATCTTCTCAATGATCGGTATTATAAACTGCTTCGAACAGGCATTAATATAAGTTCATCGGGAAATCGATACCGGAGGGGACGTGCGGCTGACCCCGGCGCGCTCCCGTTCATCGTTCCCGGTTTCCGGGCACAATCGCTCGACACCAATGCGTTTATGGAGGAATGCATGACGTTCTGGATCAGAATCGCCATCACCGTCGCCATGATGATCCTGGTC
>JAJDNR010000075.1 GCA_022340565.1 Desulfofustis sp. | reverse complement strand
TAAGGGGACAGATTATAGAATTAAGGGGACAAGATACTTAATTGCAGTTCAAATTAAGTATCCTGTCCCCTTAATTCTTACCCTTAATTCTTAATTCTCCCTAATTCCAATCGAGCCGGGATCGGCAAAAAAAGTGCCGGCGACCACTATTCAAAGCGGCTCAACTGGGATAAAATTGTGTTAAGATCGTCTGGGCATGCTTCTGCTGCATTCCGTTCGATGATCGATCATAAGGTTTCCCATGAAGGCTCCCATCGGCGTTTTCGACTCCGGGTACGGCGGACTGACGGTTCTCAGGGAACTGGTCAAGGCGCTGCCCGCCTGCGATTTTCTCTATCTCGGCGACAACGCCAGAACCCCTTACGGAACCCGCTCGTTCGAGGTGGTCTACCAGTATACGCTGGAGGCAGTCACCTATCTCTTCAGGCAGAACTGCCCGCTCGTCATCCTCGCCTGCAACACCGCCTCCGCCAAGGCGCTCAAGAACATACAGGTCCTCCACCTGCCGCACATCGCCCCGGGAAGGCGGGTGCTCGGGGTAATCCGCCCGAGCGTGCAGAAGGCCGCCGAACTGACCAAAAACGGGCATGTCGGAGTCCTGGGGACCGCCGGCACAATCGCCTCGGATTCCTATCCGATGGAACTGATGAAATGGTCGGGCGGCAGAATCATCTCGACGGTTCAGGAGGCCTGCCCGATGTGGGTGCCCATCGTCGAAAACAACGAAATCGGCTCTCAGGGAGCGGAATTTTTCATCCGCAAACACATCGACAGCATCCTCCTCAAGGACCGCAGCCTCGACACCCTGATCCTGGGCTGCACTCACTACCCGCTGCTGCTCGACAGCATACGCAGGTACGTGCCCGACCACGTCGAAATCCTCGACCAGGGCCGGGTCGTCTCGGAAAAGCTCGTCGAGTACCTGGGCCGCCACCCCGAACTCGATTCACAGATCTCCAAGAACGGGACGGTGACGTTTCTGACCACCGAACACCCGGACATCTTCGACAGCAAGGCGACCATGTTCATGGGGCGAGCCGTATCCGCAACCAATATTCACCTGTGAAACGGCCGGTACCAGCCGGCAGGTGCTGCCCGAAACTACGCTGCAGCATCTACCGGCACTGGTATCGATATCACCCCGGCGTGTCTGTCAAACAGTATGTCTAGAATCTGAAGCCGACGCCGAGCAGCGGTCCGCTCACCTGCAGGCTGTCCATGACCTTGCCATCGTCCAGCTCGAAGTAGATATGCCGGTACCCCAGCTCGATATTGCCCCAGCCGAACTTATAGCCTATCCCCGCAAACAGCTGGTAGCTGTAATCTGAGCCGCCGGTGCCGATATCCGCATAGTAGGGCAGGAACCAGTGGTCGTTGAACATGACCTGCCCCTTGAACCCGACAAAACCGTCGGTAATGGACTCTGACCTAGACGGATTGGTGAGCCGCAGACCGCTCTGCAGGGTTGCGTCCACATCGATATCGAGCGACAGGTAGCGAACACCGCCGACCAGCCCCGCTACGGCCTTGTCCGACTGCACGAAATCGTAGCCGACACCGGCGTTCACCAGCCAGGAGATGATGCCGAGATCGACGTTGGCGAGGCCCGCCCGGGTGTCCACGTCACCGCTTGATCCGACATCGAGGTAGACCACATCGACAATCATCCGCCAGCGGTCGATGCCACCCTCGTACTGCGCCATCATCGCGAACTCCAGGTTATCGATAACATCCGAGGCCTCCACCTCGATGTTTCCCCCCGAGGCGTCAGGGAACCGCGCGGTTCCGTCTATGCCGGCATACCAGCCGTAGATCTTTACCATGTTCTCCCAGCCGCCGCTCCGCGCCAGCGCCGCATCGTAACCACACAGCAACAGCGACACGAAACACAGCAGAATCAAAGAACTTTTCTTCATAAAAGCAGATGTTTTCATGATACCCCCATAGTCCTTCCGCCTTGAAAAATTATGATTCGAACCATAACCCGCTTTTCAAGCCGGCCTTCCCCCTTTAAATTTTCGGGCGAGACGCTATTCGCTCGCCTTGTTGTTGCGCTGCGCTTCTTGAAGCTTGGCAATATCTTCCGTGCTCAGCTGCGGCCGGTCGACCTTGATGGTCAGCTTGTTCAGTTTGGCGGTCAGCGGGAACGGCGGCTTGTAATCAGCGTCGTTGACCCCCGTCAGAGTGTCGGAGCCGATGTCGAAGGCCTCGTCCCATTGCAGGATCATCGGCAGAGTCTTCTCCATCTTCTTGGTGTCCACCACCGTGCCGTCGACCTTGAGCGTGCCGATGCCGGACCGCGCCAGTCCACTCATGTTGTTATACAGCAGGGTTCCCACACCCAGACCGTCATAGACGAAGTCGAACTCGACGCTATGCGTGCCCGGCTTGAGCGCGTCCTTACCCTCCCATTTGATGCGTTCCAAATCGATCAAATTCCACAGGAACACCGGCCGGCCCTCGAGCAGGTAGAACCCGTAGCCCGCGAAGCGGCCGCCGGAAGTGAGAATCATACCCTCGGCGCCGCCCTCGGGTACCTCGATCTCCGCAGTGATCGTGTAGGAGGTGTTCAACAGCAGGGGAGAGTCTCCCTGGGGGAGACCGACCATGGGCATGGTGTAGACGAACTCGGTCCGGCCGGCGGTAATATTGGGCCGCGGTGCGATGATGCGGGCCGCCACCGAGGCATCCATCGGGAAGACCTGGTATTTTTTGGCTTCCTCGATGAACATCTGCTTCATTTCCTTGACTTTGTCCGGATTCGCTTCGGCTATGTTCTCCGACTGGCTAAAGTCTGTATTGAGGTCATAGAGCTCAAGTACCTGGTTGTTCAGCGGGTCGGCGTTGGCCGCGCCGAAAGCCTCCCAGGGAGCGCGGTTGACCTTGGTGCTGAGCAGCCAGCCCTCGTGGTAAAGGGCCCACTGGCCCATCATCTCGAAATACTGGGTCTTGTGCTGCGAGGGCGCTTTGGCGTTGGCAGCGTCGAAGGTATAGGCGAAACTGGTGCCCTCGATGGGATGCTGCTTGATGCCGTCCACAAACTCCGGTGCCGGGATGCCGGTGACCTCGAGGATGGTGGGCACTACGTCGATGACGTGCATGAACTGCTCGCGCAGCCCGCCCTTGTCCTTGATCCGCTCAGGCCACATGACCGCCATGTTCTGGCGGATGCCGCCAAGCTTGGAGGCGTTCTGCTTGAACCAGGTAAACGGCGTGTCGAAGGCCCACGACCAGCCGGCCGACATGTGGTTATAGGTCTCCTCGGTTCCCCACACGTCATACCACTTCATTTGAGTTTCTGCCGGCATCATGTTGATCCCGTTGAAAAAGGCAACCTCGTTAGGGGTGCCCAGGGGTCCGCCCTCGGCGCTGGTACCGTTGTCACCGTTGATGTAGATGACAAGCGTGTTGTCGAGCTTGCCCATGTCCTCGACCGCCTGGATGACTCGCCCGATCTCGTGGTCGTTGTAGGCGCCGTAGGCCGCGAAAATCTCGACCTGCCTGATGAATAGCTTCTTCTCGGTGTCGGTTAGCTGATCCCAGGGTTTGAGCACTTTGTCAGGCCACGGCTCGAGTTGCGTGTCTGAGGGGATCACGCCACGTTTCTTCTGATTTTCGAAGATCCGCTCCCGCAGTTTCTCATACCCGTCGTCGAACAGGTGCATGGCACCGATCTTGTCCACCCATTCCTTGGTGGGATGATGGGGAGCGTGGGTGGCGCCGGGCGCATACTTGACGAAGAAGGGCTTGGAGGGGTCAATCTGGTTGAGGCGGTTCAGATACTCGATGGCGTCGTCGGCCATGCCGGTGATCAGGTTCCACTCCGGGTCACCCTTGAACGGATAGATCTGGGTGGTATTGCGGAACAGGTTCGGCTGCCACTGATTGGCGTCGCCGCCCACGAAACCATAGAAATACTCGAAACCCAGGCCGGTGGGCCACTTGTCGAAAGGCCCGGCCTGGCTGGCGGCAAATGCCGGGGTGTTGTGGTCCTTGCCGAACCACGAGGTGGCGTAACCATTATCAAGAAGGATGCGGCCGATGGTCGCTTTATCTTCGGGGATGATGCTGTTGTACCCCGGGAAGCCCGTAGACTGCTCCGAGATTACGCCAAACCCCACCGAGTGGTGATTTCGCCCGGTTATCAACGCAGCCCGTGTGGGGGAACAGAGGGCCGTCGAGTGGATGTTGTTGTAGCGCAAGCCGTTGTCCGCGACCCGGTCCATCGCCGGCGTCGGGATCACCCCACCGAAGGTGCTTGGAACGCCGAAGCCCGCGTCGTCGGTTATGATCAACAGTACGTTGGGTGCGCCCTCGGGCGGCACGACGGCCGGGGGCCACCAGGGGGTCGAACTCAGCGCGTCATTTTTGATTACCCCGCCGAATTTTGGCGGCGGCGGCGGCAGCTGCTTGCCGTCAATAGTTATCGTTGCGTCCGGCGCACCCTGCTCGGCTCCCAGTAGCGGCGCCGCCAGGCAGGCCAGCAGCCCGAGCGCGAGGCCCAGCCGGGTGAGCATAGGTTTTACTCTCGAATGTTCACGCATATCAATTCTCCTCTCATTGTGTTGATTAGGTTCAGGGATAGTTAGTGACACTGTCATACCCCTTCCGCCCTGAAATATGAAACCATCTCCGCGGGCACCCGATGCATCTGCAAGCACCCGCATGGTCACCAGGCCGCCGCTTCGCGGCCGATCGGCACACCGCACGCTCCCATCTGAGGCAGCATCTCAGACCTTCCGGAAACCACCGTATTTTCGGTTTTTTGACTAATCCTCAACCTTCTCTGCCTTGAGAAACGATATCATCATTGTAGAACCTATCTTCCCGACTCGCTGCCCTCCCGCCCCGTAAGGCCGGCTCACCAATCAATCGGTTCCTGCCGCTTTGTGTTCGAGTGTGTGCTTCTGTTGAGCTATCCGGGCACACTTTCTGGCCACGGTTTCAAGCAGCACAATCCAGTCTTTGGACACCCTGTCGATATATTCCGCCTGCAGCCGCTCAGTTTCGCTTTCGACATCGAGGCCGGCCCGTGCGGAATCGGCCAGGACCCGGTCACAATCATTGCCTGCCATCGGCGCCATATCCGAAGATCTTGCGACCTCGCGCTGTCGTCCAGATTACCCCCGTACTGCAGTCCAGTTCCCAGACTCCGGCTTCGGCCGACTCGGTGGCAAGGGTCAGGCGCTCCTGGCTCTCAATCAGGTCTTCCACCGTCCGCCTTCTTACCAGGGCATTGGCGAAGACGTCCGCCACCAGTTTCAGGCGGTTCACTTCATCCTCCTTCCAGGCCCGCACCCGATTCAAGGTTTCGAAACTGATGCAACCGATGACCGGCTGACCGCCGACTTGCAGCGGAATTACCACCGTGGATTCGACACCGAAGTAACGCCTGGAGCGGATGTCGATTTCGGCCTCGCCGGGCAGATCATCATTGGAAAAAGCGAGGGTCTGCCCTGCCATAATTTTATTCAAAATCCACGGAAAGGATTTAGAAGCGTCGATCCCGGCAGGACGCTCCGGTCCGCCCGGAATGGTTTACAGGTGCGAGACCGTCAACAGATTTCTATCTCTATCGGACCACTGCCGCAAAGAGGAAAGATCCACCCCGAGACTCTCGCAGATTTTTTTCTGGGTGTCCTCGATCACCTCGTCGATGGAATCAATCGGCAGGTTGATAAACAGCGTGGAAACTTCGAGGAGCAACTCCTTGAAGTTCTGAGCCCCGACCGAAGCCCGATGTCCTCCCTCAGCATTGTGAGGCATGCCCTTCCCTCTTTGAAACCGGCGGTGAACCGGTCGTCAAGACATACGAAGCTGCTCAACACTGGAACCGCAAGATTTCGGTGCTGCACATATGGTAATCTACCTCAAAATTACCTGAAATCAAATAGAATGTCGGGGTACGGCGGGTCTCTTCACGAAACCTGGCACATTCGTGTCAGGGATTCGCCACAATAACCCTTAGAAGGGATGTCCGAACATCACCCAGGCTGTCGACCCTTCCTCGGAAACCGCCATGTCGAAGCGAACCACCGCACCGGCCGTCATCGCCCGGAGGCCGATGCCGCCGTCGACTTTCCAGTCAGAGAACAGCTCACCGAGGTCATAGTCGCCGGCCACCCTGCCGCCTTCGACGAAGCCGACCAGCTGGAACCAGTCGAGTTTCAGCCAGCGCAGCCAGGAAACGCCGGCCACCGGGTTCCATTTCAGCGTATGCCGGTACTCTGCGGTGGTATAAATGACCGAGCGGTCGTTGAAGCGGTTGTTGGGATACCCTCTCATCCGGTAGAAACCGCCAAGGTGGGCTCCCTCGAAAAACGGCGGATTGTCCACGATTACCACCTCGCCATTGCGATTCACCCGTTCGCTCCAGGACGGCGAGCTGCCGGTCCAGAAATTGAGCGCCGCCACCCGCTGCCTGGCATGCCGCGATTCGCCGAGATCGAAGTACTTGCTCGCCTCGAACTCGAGAAACGACCAGTCTCCCGCCTCTCCAGTGGAAAAATCCTGATGGTAGGCGATATACTGACTGCTCCCCTTCGACGGATTGACCGGAAAATCGGTGTTGTTGTAAAGGTAGCCGAAGTGGAAGGGGAAGGTGTTCCCCGCGTAGGTAACCGTATCGGTCTCGTAGCTCTGATAGCGGCCGGTCTGCCCGACCATCAGCACCGAGATGCCTGAGTCCAGCGGATTCCAGATGTTTCCGCCAGTTGCGCCGGATTTCAGGATGCCGTTCTCGAGGTGGTAATCGGCCACCGCCGACTGCTTGGCGCTGCCCAGCGGCAGCACATACTCGAACTTGAAGTCGTACCAGTTGTCATCGCCTTCGTCCTGGATGTAGTTGTCCTTGTCAGAATCGTTGGTTCCGGCCTGCGGCGGCGGGACCCCGGAGGGGCGTCTCGGCACCTCTGTGTAGGCCCGCTGCCTCGGATAGTGGGCGAGGGAGCCCAGTACCGTGAAATAGACCCTCTCCAGATACGGCATCTGATAGTCCCACAAGCCGCCGATAAAGCCATAGGCGTCATCGGCGCTGCCGAAGACGGTACCGGCAATCAGCAGCTGATCCTGGTAATAGCCCTTGATAAAGCCGCCGACCCCGAAGGTGGTGCCCATCGATTCGGACGGAAAGGCGTAGGGCAGCACCAGCCGCTCCTGCGCCTGCCTGGGATTTTCCAACCGTATCACCGCATACTTGGTCGAGGCATCGGGCTTCGCCCAGCTCGATGCGCTGAATAGTGCGGCGAGTGTAACGGTCACGATCGTTGTCAATACCACCGTGTTTTTTTTCATAGCACCAGGTTCCTCAGGGTTTGAATGAGCTTATCAGGGTGGTTGCGGGAATCGAGTCCGGTTGCCCCGGATAACTCTGACAGCCAGCATAGCTTCAATCCACGGAATGTTCAACAGATAACAATACCGGACAGGTCACGCTGAACCCAGAAGCCGTGCCGCACCCTGCCGAACTCTCACCCCGATGCATGAAACGGCGTGGACAAGGGGAATGAATGTGGTTCTCATGGTGTGTCAGGCACCCAGCCGAACACCCGGACCGTCAATATGTTGAGGTACTGCCGTATATTGAGGCTCTAGCCGAAAACCTTCGAGAGTTCCGGCATTCTCCGCGGCTTTGGCCAGGAAGACCGAAAAGGTGATATCCGACTCAGTAGCCGCCCCTACCCGGGACCGGATTGCCTTCACAGATCGCCGCCAGCGACGTGTAACCGGCACCGAGCCGGGCGACTCCCAGGTCGAGATAGGCTTTTGCCTGGGCAAAATCGCGGATGCCGCCGGAGGCCTTCACCTTGATGCGGCCGCGGGCGCTATCCAGCATCGCCTGCACCGCCTCGATGGTGGCGCCGCCGCCGGCAAAGCCGGTGGAGGTTTTCACGTAATCGGCCCGGGCGTCGATGGCGCACTGGGTGGCCCGGGCGATCTGCTCAGGGGTCAATTGGGAGGTTTCCAGGATGACCTTGACGAGCGCGCCGCGGGGACCGGCAACTCCGGTCACCGCGGTGATGTCTGCCTCCACCAGGTCCCACTCCCCGGAACGGATATATCCGTAATTGACGACCATATCGAGCTCATCGGCGCCCGCTTCGAGGCAGGCGTTCGCCTCGAACCCCTTTACCCGGCTCATCCCGCAGCCGTGCGGGAAGCCGAGCACCGTGCAGATACCGGTTTTGGTGCCGCGGCAGAGTTCGACCGCCTGTTCGATATCGCAGGGCCGCACGCATACGGTGCGGCAGCCGTAGCCGATCACCTGTTTGATGGCCTCCCGGGCTTGTGTCTGTTCAAGTTCCGGATGGAGGATTGCGGCGTCGATATAGCGCGCGATCGGTTTGTCCATGACCGGTTCCCTATTGTTCGGCGGTTTCCGCCGCAACCGGATCCAGGACTGCAAAAAACGTCTTGAAGATCGCCGTGTCGACCCCGTTGATCTTGAGCTGCAGGCGATCGGTGAACTCGTGCAGCCCCTGATTGAGAATGTCCTCGATGCCCTGAAACGACAATTCGGCGCAGAGCTGCCCGAGCAGCTTCTCGGCGTCGTTCGAGTAATATCCGATGCGGGTGCCGGTGAGCTCGTGCAGCAGGCGCTGCGCCTCGGTCAGGCAATACAGCACCGAGCGCGGGAACTGATGGTCCATGAGCATGAACCGGGTCACTCCCGCCGGCGTCATCGGGGCCTGGCGGTGCCGGTATGCCTGGAAACTCGACGTCGCCTTGAGCAGCGCCGACCACTGCACCACGTCGATGACCGCCCCGACGTCCAGGATGTCGGGAAGCAGCACGAAATATTTGACATCGAGAATCCGCGAGGTCTTGTCGGCCCGCTCGAGCATATGCCCCAGCCGATAGAACAGCCACTCCTCGCCATGGTCCATGGCATCGCCGGCCAGACCGCTGATGGTGAGGCAGCGCCGTTTCACCTCGTCACAGAAGGTATAGGGATTGTCGAAAATCTCGACGGGATGTTTCGCCTGCTTGTCGATCGAGTGGAAAAACACGTTGATCAGCTCCCACATCTCGATCGGGATCAGGTCCCTGACCGCCCGGGCATTCTCCCGGGCGTTGTGGAGACATGACCAGATCGAGTTGGCATAATCGCGATCGATGGTCAGAAACCTGATCACGTTGTGACTGGTTTCCTCTTTATAAAAGCTGCGGTACACCTCCATGTCGCCGGTCACCGACACCAGCGCCGACCAGTGATTCTGCTGCATCAGAGCCATATCGAGCGTGAGATGCCAGTTGACGTCGAGAAAACGGGCGATGTTCTCGGCCCTTTCTATGTATCTGCCCATCCAGTAAAGAGAATCCGCGACGCGGCTCAGCATGTCTGCCCCCTTTTTGTAGCTGTCATCCGAGAACCCAGGTATCCTTGCTGCCCCCGCCCTGAGAGGAGTTGACGACCAGCGAATCCTTGACCAGCGCCACCCGGGTCAAGCCGCCCGGCAGCACCCTGATCTCCTCGCCGTACAGGATGTACGGCCGTAAATCGATATGCCGTCCTTCGAAATGATCACCGACGATGACCGGCGCCCGCGACAGGTTCAGCGTCGGCTGGGCCATGTAGTTGCGGGGATTGGCCCGGATCTTGGCGGCGAACTCGTCACGCTGCTGGCTGGTCGAGGCCGGGCCGATGAGCATGCCGTAGCCGCCGCTCTCATTGGCCGCCTTGACGACCAGGGTGTCGAGATTGTCGAGCACGTACTCGCATTCCTTTTTCTGCGAGCAGATATAGGTCGGCACGTTCGGCAGGATCGCATCTTCGCCGAGATAGTACTTGATGATCTTCGGCACATACGAATAGATCACCTTGTCGTCGGCGACCCCGGTTCCGGGGGCGTTGGCCAGGGTCACCCGCCCCGCCTTGTAGACCTCCATGATCCCCGGCACCCCCAGCAGCGACTCGGGCCTGAACACCAGCGGATCGATAAAGTCCTCGCCGACCCGCCGGTAGATCACGTCCACCCGCTCCAGCCCCCTGGTGGTGCGCATCTTCACATAGCCGTCCTGGACGACCATATCCCTGCCCTCGAGCAGTTCGACACCGGACTGCATGGCCAGGTAGGAATGCTCGTAGTAGGCCGAGTTGTACATGCCCGGGGTGAGGATCGCGGCCGTCACTCTGTCCGCCGTCGGCGGCGCCACATCGTACATCATGTCGAGCAGCATCGCCGGGTAATCGTCCACCGGCCGGATATTCATCCGCTGGAAGAGCAGCGGCAGGGTCCGCTTCAACACTCTCCGGTTGGCCAGCACGTAAGAGACTCCCGAAGGTGAGCGGAGATTGTCCTCGAGCACGTAGATATCGCCCTTGTCGTCACGCACCAGGTCGGTGCCGGTGATATGACACCAGACACCGCGGGGCGGATCGATGGAGGCACATTCAGGGAAATAGCCGTCGGCCGACTCTATCAGTTCGGCCGGCACGATCCCGTCCTTGACGATGCTCTGATCGTGATAGACATCGTTGATGAACAGGTTCAGCGCGTAGATCCGCTGTTTCAAACCGCTTTCGATATGTTCCCACTCGGTTCGGTCGATGATGCGCGGAATGATGTCGAACGGAAAGATCTTCTCGGTCCCTTCGGTATGACCGTACACCGTAAAGGTGATGCCGAGATCGTAGAACAGCTGCTCGGCCGCCGCCTGCCGGGCGTTGATCTCCCCCTCCGGCAGCGCCTGGATCCGGTCCATCAACTGTTCATAGCCCGGCCGCGGCGTACCGTCGGCGGTGAACATCTCGTCGTAGAACCCGCCGGTATCATAGCCTTGGAACTTCATAATCTCCCCCTTGTGCTGCACGGTTCATGGTCCCCGCTCTTCGATGCCTGCTCTACTTTACTACCAATCCCCCCGCTCCGCCACAGGCTCTCGCGCTGCGGTCCGTCGGCAGTGCGCGGGAATACTCATCACCGTGACGGCACCTTCATCTCCCTGCCGTTTTCGGCCGCCGAGCAGTAGGCGGCATAGACGGTCAGGATGGTGTCCGCAGCCAGTGTCGAGTTGCATTGCGGCATGGCCCCGGTGGCGGCGCATCGGCAGAAATCCTGGATCTCGTTCTGATAGCCGGTGTACCAGTCTTCATCAGGCGAGATATTGGCCCAGCCTTCTTTTGTCTCTATCTTTTCAACCACATAGATATCGTCGAACTGCGAACCCTTGGGGTTGTAAGATTTCATCGAGTCGTTGGGATTGATGTTGACGATGGTGCGGTGATTGTTGGCGGTGATCTCGATCCAGTTGTGCACGCCGCCAAGCACCAGTTCCGACGCGAACACGTCGGCCAGCATGCCGTCCTCGAAGACAATGTGCATCGCCCCGAAATCCTCGATATCGGTGTAGCCGGTCTTGATATAACCGAGATCTTTGAACTGTTTCGAGCGGGTGACCGCATGGACCCGGGCGGAAACCGTGGCCGGCCTGATCGGCCGCCCCTGGGCAGCCATCCCTTCCACCTGTTTCAAATAGAGCACCGCGCCGAGGGGATGCACCGCCTTGCCCATGATCGACCCGCCCCCCGAATGGGCCCAGATCCCGTAGAACGGCGAATGCGACCCCGAATGGGCCTCCTCGCCGTGCATCCAGATAATCTGGGCGCCGCTCTTTTCGAGGATCTCCTTCTCCTTCTGGATGCCGGGAGCATAGACCCAGTTCTCCGCGTAGCAGATCAGTCCGGCGCTCTTCGCTTCGGCGTCGAGCAGATTGCCGATGCTCGCCTTGGCCCGGTCGAGCCCCGTCTTGCGGTCGAACAGGTCCCCTGAAAAGCGCTTATCGCCGTCTCCGAAATAGCCTGTGAACGGCTTCTCGATAACCACATATTTGTCCCTTCCGAGCACCTCGACACCGATCCGCTCGTGGGTCGACGGCGGCGTGCAGACGTGAACGATGTCGCTCTGGTCGATCAGCGCCGACAGGCCGGTGAATGCGGTCAGGCCGTGGCGGCCGGCAAACGCTTCGCAGTGGGCCGCGGTCGGAGAATAGACCCCGGCGATCTCGACCGTGACGCCGTATACCTTGCGCAGCGCTTCAAGATGAAACCGTGCGGCAAAGCCGGAGCCGACAATGCCTGCACGAACCGTGCTCTTCGCGTTAGTCATGCGTGCCTCTCTTCAAAGATAGGGTTTTCAAACGGCTCTTCAGACTGCCCAGCAGCCGCTTGAACCACGCGGTCTTGCTGACCAGGGTGATAATGATGAATACGATCAGAACGATACAGATCGGGCGCGAGATAAACGGCAGAATTTCCCCCTCCGCGATCACCAGCGCCCGCCTGAAATTGGTGTCGAGTATGGTGCCGAGGATGAGTCCGAGGATCATCGGGGCCACCGGGTACTCCATTTCCTTCATCAGAAATCCCAGCACCCCGAAAACCAGCATCACCCGGACATCGAAGATCCGGCTCTGGATCGCAAACGAACCGACCACGCAGAGCGTGAAAATGATCGGCATCAGTCTGGTACGCGGAACCTGCAGCACCTTGACCACGTATTTGACCATCGACAGACCAAGAACGAACATCGCACAGGTGGCGAGAAAGACCATAGCCACGACCTTATACACGAAGTCCGGCGATTCGATCATGATCATCGGCCCGGGCCGCACACCATGGATGAACATCGCCGCCAGCAGCACCGCCGCCGGCGCCGAACCGGGAATTCCCAGCGACAGGACCGGAATCACCGCCCCGGCGACGGCCGCGTTGTTGCCGGTTTCCGCCGCGATCAAGCCTTCCACGCTGCCCTTGCCGAACGCTTCGGGGGTGCTGCTGCCCCGTTTCGCGAAATCATAGCTGACCCACGCGGCGATATCCTCTCCCACCCCGGGGATCGCACCGATCAGCGTGCCGATCAGTCCGGAGCGGACGATGGTCTTCCTGAACTCGTAAATCTGGCGGGCCCGGGGAATAATGCGCTCGATTCTGCTTTTTACCACGTTGACGTTCCTATACTTCATCATCGACAGGATTTCGGCAAAGCCGAAGGCGCCGACCATCGCCGGAATCAGATTGATGCCGCCGGCCAGGTCGGTGCTGCCGAAGGAAAAGCGCACGAACCCATGGATCGACTCCATGCCGATCAGGGCGATGAAAATGCCGATGAATCCCGATATCCAGCCCTTAACCGGATCCTTCGGGGCAGTCAGGTTCCCCGAGATGACGATGCCGAAGATCGCCAGCCAGAAAAATTCGAACGACTGGAAATTGAGCGCGAAGTTGCCGAGCACCGGCGTGCAGAAGGCGAGCAGCACCATGCCGATCAGCGAACCCAGGAAACTGCCCGTGGTGCTGATGCCGATCGCCCGGCCTGCCTCGCCTTGCATGGCCAGCGGATGCCCGTCCATGGCGGTGGCGGCGTTGGCCGGGGTGCCCGGGATGTTGAGCAGGATCGCGCTTCTGCCGCCTCCGTAGATCGCCCCGATGTACATGCAGATCAGAATCAGGATCGCGTTGTCCGGGGGCATCGTGAACGTCAGGGTGGTCATCAGCGCGACCCCCATGGTCGCGGTGAGTCCCGGCAGCATGCCGACGATGATGCCGAGCTGGGTGGACCAGAGTATATCAAAGATGGTGCGCGGGGTCAGGAATTCCAGCAGACCACCAACGAAATAGTTGAAACCTTCGAGCACGGACGCCTCACGGAAGATCGACGAGGAAGAGCTTTCTGAACACCAGGGTGGTCGCGATCGCGGCGATCACCGCCAGGAGCAGGGCTCTGCCCAGCATTTTTTTCTGGCGCAGGGGGGAGACTCCCCGCCGGTATTCGAACAGCACGATGAATCCGAAAATATAGAGCAGGGTCGCCGCCGTATAGTCGATCCTTCCCAGCAGCCCGACCGCGTAGCCCAGGGAAATCAGCAGGGTCAGCAGCACCCGCTGCACCGCCCCCGGATTCTCTGCGCCTCCGCTATCCCTGCCGGCGTCAAACAGCCGGTAGCCCCCGGCCCTGATCGAGCGCACAAAAAGGATCAGGGACAGGCACAAAAGGATCATCCCGATCATCCCCGGCACCACCCCCGGTGCCGAGAACGGGTCGATGCCCCGGCGTTCGAGCCGCGGCATCGTATAGGATGACACGACCACTGAAATGGAGAACGCGATCAGCACGATCGACGCGATAAAATCCTTCTTGACCATCTCGATGCTGGTTGAAGCGGTTGCGGTGAGGACCGGGAATCACCGGATGCCGGCTGCTCGCCGGACATCCGGGTGATCCGGTGAACGCTTCAATTAGGGACGCGGAATACCGATGGTCGACGGATCGACGACCGCATCGCCGCTGTCGAATTTCAGCCAGGCGTCGAGCTGGACCATCGGGAATGATTTTTTCAGCGCAGCTTCACCTGCAGCCGGGTCGAAAATCATGGCGTTCTGAGCGGCGAACGTCTTCAGCCCCTCACTGTTGACCAGGGTATTGTTCCAGATGTCGGTCAAGGTCGCCACGACCTCGTCGGGTACCCCTTTCGGAACGAAGATTCCGAAATAGATCGGAGCGGTCACGAAATCGGGAATCCACTGCTTGATAGAAGGGATTTCCTGGGCGTAGCCTTCGATGCTCAGCGGAGCGTCGGCAAGTACCGCCAGCGCCCTGAGTTTTCCGGCCTTGAGCATATCCACTTCTTCTTTGGAGAGCTGCGGGACCACATCGCACTCTCCGGCCACCGTGGCGATGACTGCCGGATTGCCGCCGTCATAGGATACATGCTTGTAGTCGATGCCGGTGTAGGATTTGATCATTTCGATGGCGGTATGGCCGGCGGAATTGACCCCCGCCGTCGCCACCTTGATCTTGCCCGGATTCTGTTTGAAGGCCTCGAGCAGTTCGCCGAAATCCTTGTACGGGGTCGAGGCGTTGACCGCGACCACGTTGGGAATGGCAAAGTTCAGAAAGAGGTGCCAATCGTCAAGGGTAGTGTCGAGCAGCCCTTGCACCTTGTAGACCCCGAGGTCCTTTACCGCTCCGGCGGTCCAGTACAGACCATCTTTGGGCTTGTCCAGCACCCCTTTGGTTCCAACCGAACCCGAGGCTCCCGGCTGGTTTACGATCACGATTTTCTGACCCAGCGGCTCTTCGAGCGCCATCGCGGTCTGTCTCGATACACCGTCGGTCGCCCCCCCGGCGCCCCACGGAACCACCAGGTTGACTGGCTTATCGGGTTTCCAGCTGTTTTCCGCCGAAACCGTCCGGACAGCGGCCATCCCCCCAACCAGCGTAATCACCGCAACCAAAACCACGGCCACATTCGTTTTTCTCATCATTGCCTCCTCCTTTTGTGCTTATGGTTGTTTGTTGACGTTGAGCACGATTCCCGCCTGGGCGGCCATCTCGACGAGGAGCCTGCCGCAGGAAATGAAATTCTTCCACCGCTCTTCGAACGGAGCCTGCACAGACGGGTCATGAAAAACCACCGACACATGGGGCTCGATGGAAATCGGTATACCCGTCTTGTGGCGGGCGACATCAGCGAGGATTTCCCTGACCCTAGCGTGCCCCTCTCCGGGGAACACATAGCGGGCCCGCCCGTCTTCGACGACCGCATCCTTGATGTGAATATAATCAACGTAGGCTTTGACCTGGTGGTAGAAATCCAGCGCGTCCTGCAGGCGATACGGCGCCTCGCCCCGCACGTCCTTCATCGACACGGGGTTGCCGGTGTCGAAAATCAGGCGCAGGGCTGGTGAATCGACCGCTTCGAGCAGTCTGAGACTGTGGAGTGGGCTCTGCCCCCCCCAGGTCTGGCAGTTCTCGTGCAGACAGATCACTCCGTTATCTTCAGCGATTTTAACCAGCTCCCCTATATTGAAAAGAATGCGCGACTCGATCTCGTTGCCCAGCGGAACCGGTTCGGCGACCCGATAGCTCATGATCCGAATCGAGCGAACCGCTGCTCTTCCCATATGCCGCACCGACCGCTTCATCTCCGCCAGATCGGTGTCGAAATCGTTGATCGGATCACGTCCCCAGTTGGCGACCGTGCTGCCGAAACAGGCGATGGTGATGCCGTGCTCACCAAGTTGGTCATGGATGCGGTCGAACTCGTCGTCGGTCAGCGTCGAAACATTTTTGCCGTCAACCGTGCGCAGATCGACGCAGCTCCAGCCGAGTTCCTTGAGCGCTTTGATCTGCACCCCGAGATCGTCGGACACCTCATCGGTGAACCCTGAAATAATCGATACGCGTTTCATCAGACCGCTCTGGAGTGTAATTCGACACCTGCCCGTCAGCGCGACCCGAGGAGGGACCGGCCACCGCAGGCATGATGCCGACGGCAGCAGAGTGGAGCCTGCCGACCGTCACCGATATGCCGTAAAGGCTTACAGGCCGCTCAACCCGAGGCGGCTGATCGTCTCGGAGGTCGGGTGGCCGGTGTTTTCGTCCCAGCCGGACTGCCGGTAGTACTCGACGAGCGCCGCATCGAACTCATTCCGGTCCACCGCAACGCCGTCGGATGCGCCTCCCTTGAGCGGCTGATCGAAGAACTTGGCAGGGAGCGAGTCGTCTGTGGCGTCGAAACCCTCCCGTTTGTTGAACATACGCATCATCACCAGGCGCCGCTCCCCGACCTCGAGTATCTCGTCAATGCTCACATCCCAGCCGGTCACCGCCTTCACCAGCTTCACCATCTCCTGCGGACCGTAGAGCGTCCACGACGCTCCCCAGCACAACTGGCAAAGATTGGCACTGTCCATGAAACCAAACAGATACTGGGTGCGCCGCACCCATTCCACTTTAGCCGGCTGCAGGCTGTAGGCGTGGAGCGGATTACTCAGCCCCAGATAGCGCAGCCGCTCCTCGAAGGCCTTGTAGCCCTCCAGGGTGTAAGACGGGTCGTGGTCGGCGCTCATGTGGTCGGCGCCGAAGGGGTTCATTGCGTAGAGCAGAGCCAGGCCCCGCTTGACCTGGGGCATGTGGGCCGGGGCTTCCTGTTTTTTGCTGGTGATCAGGAATTCCTCGCCGAATCCGAGTTTTTCCGCCGCCCGGGCCGAGCCCTCGGCAAGCACGTCGCCGAAGCCTTGCCGTTTGGCGATCATCTCCACCAGCTTGACCACCATAGCTCCGTCGCCGAAGCGGATTTCCAGACCGCCGGTATGATCGGTGGTCAGCTTGCCGGCCTCGAATGCTTCCATCGCCCAGGAGATGGAGGCACCGCAGGAAATGGTATCGAGCCCGTACTTGTTGCATAACTCGCTGGCTTTGCAGACCGCTGCCAGGTTGTCTACCCCGCAGTAACTGCCCAGGGTGCTGAGCGTCTCGTATTCCGGCCCGCCGAACACCGGGTCGACCTTATGAGGCCCCTCCTTGATCTCAACAACCCGCTTGCAGCGCACGATACAGCTGAAACAGGAATCGCGTCCCTGGCTCTCCTGTTTGCCTTCGGCGGCACCCTTCAGCACCGTGTCGTAGAGTGCTGGTCCGTCGATCTCCTCGAATGTCGCAAAGGTGCCGCTCTGCCAGTTCCTGGTCGGAAGTCCGCCGGCTCCGTTGTTCACGCCGAGGACGATGGCGGTGCCGTATTTACCGAATCCGGAATTTTCCGGTTTCTTGTAAAGCTGCGCTCCGGTGCGGACAACCTCCTTGAGCAGTTCCCGGTCGGCGATTTCAGGTTCGTTGAATCCGCGCACCACAATCGCTTTGAAATTCTTGCTGCCCATTACTGCGCCCATGCCGGTGCGGCCGTTGGCCCGGCAACACATCGACAGCACATTGGCGTAGCGGACACCGGCCTCTCCGGCGGGTCCGATCTGCAGGATATCGAGGTTTTCATGGTCGTCCAGCTCATCCTTGATCGCCGCCTCGACCGCCTCGGTGGTCTTGCCCCACAGCTTCGAAGCGTCCCGCAGCTCGGCTTTGCCGTCATCAATGAACAGATAACAGGGTCTGTCGGCCCGGCCCTTGACAATGACCGCATCGAATCCGGCAAACTTGAGCTTGGCGGGGAAAAAGCCGCCTCCCTGGGAGTCGCCCACCGCCCCGGTCAAAGGTGATTTGGCAGAAATGGTCAGACGGCTCTGGCCGGAAACCCGCGCCCCGGTGAGGGTGCCGACGCTGAAGGCGAGCACGTTGCCGGGCGAAAGCGGATCGATCTTGGCGTCCATCTCGGTGAGCAGGTAATAAAGATTGAGCGCACTGCCGCCCATATAGGTACGGTAAAAGGCTTCATCGGGCTTGTCGATTTCAAGTGTTCTTCCGGTCAGGTCTACCCGCAATATTCTTCCAGTATATCCGCACGCCATGTCGGTCCTCCCAGGAAACGGTCCGGTTTCTGATATGACGGCAGCCGCCTGTTCTCTCTTTCATCGCCGTCGATGCTGTAAGACTAGCTGTTTCGGCCTGTTTCTGCAATCACTTTGCATTCTTCACGCTTTTGTTTTCGCTTGTCCTTGACCTTACTGCCTTCTCTATGTAATTCTGAATCGTAATCTGGTTTTCAAATCCCTGGCACGATGCCTGCGGAAGATGCCGAATCCTTACTCATGAGCACCCTCAGAACCATTTTCGAAGTAACCGAGTCGATCAACTGCCCCCTCTACAGCCGTGGCGATCAGCTGTCTCTGACCGCGCGCTGCTGCTCGGCCAGGGACGGCAAAGAGATGTGCCTTGTGCTGGCCAGGGATTTCATGAACATTTTGGTGATGATGCAGGGCAAGCTGGGCGGTGATCAACCACGGGACGGGAAACCGTTCAACTGCAGCGGCTGTATCGGGCTCATCAAGTTCAGCGAACGCTTCAGAAACAATGAAGCCGACAGCAAAGTGGAAAAGACCGTCTCCCGGCTGCTGCAGGTCATGAAGGAATTGAACGGCCGGGCCGTCGACTGTCCTTTTCTCGAAGCGCTGCGAGCGGATCGGATCGACGACATACTCGACAACTTCGAGCCCGTGCCGGTGCCGGCCGGGACAGTGCTGATCAAGCAGAACCGGCCCAGTCTCAAGCTGTACCTGATCCTCTCCGGCCGGTTCGTACTCGAGCGGAACAAGGAGATCGTCACCATTCTCAACGCCGGCGAGATCGTCGGCGAGATGAGCTGCCTCGGTGCCGTGCGCACGCTTTGGACGGTCCAGGCCCTCGAGGATGGACTGGTCGTGGACGTGACCGCCCAGGAGTTCGGGCACCTGCTGAGCAGTTCGGCGACGGTGCTGATCTACATCGCCAAACTGCTGGCTATCCGCCTCGAACTGCTCAACGCGGTGAAGCTCATCGACACCAGCGCGAGCATGAGCGGCAGCCTCGAGGATATCACTCCCGCCGAACTCTGCCAGGTGTTTCATCTCCACCAGAAGAGCGGCGTTCTGAAGCTCAATTTCAGAGATGGAGATGCGTCTGTCGCATTCCGGGACGGGGGCATCGTCAACGCATCGCACAAAAACCTGTCCGGCAAGGATGCCCTGTTCACGATTCTCGGCAAAAGCAGCGGCTCTTACCGGTTCGTGCCGGGACTTTCATCGCAAGACCAGAAAGCTGCCGAGATCGGCCAGTTCATGATGCTGCTCATGGAAGGAGTGCAAAAGGATGATGAACGGGCCGATATAAGAACCTGAAATTTCAAGGGAATCATGTCTTCTACAGCTGGTACAGCGGCGACCATGGCAACCCTGCTGACAGGGATTCTGCTGGCCGTCCCCCATTCGGCCCCCGCCGACGACTGGCGCGTACACTTGGCCATCTGCAACCAGAACCCCGCCTGCGCAAAGGAGCAGGCAGCCGCGCGCGACCTCTGGGACTCCCAGCGGTGGTCGCCGGAGCTCAAGGAGGCCTGTCGCAAGCAGTATATCCAGCCCTATTCCAAGGACTACCGGGCCGCCGTGCAGTGCGTCGCCGAACTGGAAAAACAGCGCCAGGAGTACCAGCTGCGAGAGGCCGAAATCAAGAGGAAGAACAAGCAGAACAAGACCTATCGCAGCTGGGGCGGGATCATCGTCAAGTAGTGCTGTACCTCAGAGTTGCGACTCGATCGGCAGCCAGCGCATCAGGCCGACCATGAAACGCTGCCAGAAACCGGTATACGGTTCCTTATCCAGGGTGGTCTGGGTCCCGTCGACGATTCCGTGCCAGGTGAGGTGACGGGTTCCGGCCATCCCCTTCTCGAGTTCCAGCCGGAAGGCAAGCGTATCGATCTCGGCATCGATATGGGATGCGATTGCCGTGGCGATCTCCGGGGCGTCGATCACCAGACCGATCTCCGTGTTATGCACCACCGAGCGGGGATCCAGATTCAGCGAACCGATGAATGCGGTCTTACGGTCGATCACGAAACACTTGGCGTGCAGGCTCGCTTTCGACTGGTAGAATTTCCAGTCCTTGTAGCTTCTCTCGTCGACGGGCAGATCCATGTTGAGTTCATACAGCTCGACCCCCATGTTCAGCAGCTTTTCACGGTACTTCGAATAGCCGGCATGCACCACGGAGACGTCGGTGGAGGCCAGCGAGTTGGTCAAGATCACGACCCGTACGCCTCTGTCGCGCAGTTTTTTGAAAAACGCCAGGCCCTTTTTACCCGGCACGAAATAGGGCGAGATGACCAGCAGTTCGCTGTCGGTGCTTTCCAGATATGGTATGAGATCCCGGATCATCATGTCGGAATCTTCACGATAGTCCATCAGCTTTTCCGGGTGATCCCAGACCACCCGGCTGCCTCCCTTTATAAACTTGACCTCGTAGTTTTTCAGGGCCTTAGCCAGGTTCGAATGAAGCAGCGCCTCGACATAGACCGAGTGCTGCTGTTCGGCGATGTTCTTTTTGAACGCCGCGGTTTGCTCGGCGATCTGCTCGGGCGACGGTGGCGGGTCCACGAACAGCGAGATCGGGTAGCTCAACTCGTGATTCCAGTAAACGTCGAACGATCCGGCGACCAACGATGCCGCCGGCCCGATCGCCATCACATCCAGGTCAATGAAGGCCATGTTCGGGTCGGCGACGAAATATTCATTGCCTATGTTCCTGCCGCCCACCACGGTAGCGATGGAGTCGACGGTAAAGGATTTGTTGTGGGCCCGGCGGGTCTGCTCGCCGAACCCCGTTATTAACTGCAGCAGTCGGCTGGTGTCACGGCTGAACGGGTTGAACAGCCGCACCTCGATGTTGGGATGTGAATCCAGCACCGCCGTTCCGAGCTCCCGCCCGGCCATATCCATATCGTCGACCAGCAGCCGCACGCGCACGCCGCGATCCGCCGCCTTGAGCAGTTGGTCGATAAAGATTCTGCCCACTTCGTCGTTGTGCAGCAGATAATACTGGGCGTCGATGCTCGTTTCCGCAGCCTGGGCCATGACCGCCCGCGCCACCAGCGCGTTCAGCCCGTCGCCGAGGAGCAGGTATGCCGACTGCTCGGTATCGGCCTTCAGAATCCTCTGTGCCGTCCGGAAAAGGACGCTGTCGTGGTTCGGCTCGAGCGCGAAGGAGGTCGAGCGCTGCGAATTATCGGGCAGCCTGGCGCAGCCGATCGGCCAGCCGAGGACGATGATTAACAGTGCGAGTCTGCAGATCTGCATGTTCCTGTCTCCCGGGTGCGTCCGCCATGTTTCGGGGAGCCGCATGAACTATCTTCGAAGCGAGGGTAAAACGATAAATATAACTGCAAAAACCGATTCCGCATATAATAAACCGGTTGGGAGCATCGGAATTATCCGGCTGCGCTCCCGATACCTCCATGCAGGGCAGGCTCGAGACTGAACGTGGCGTCCTGCCTGAAAACCTCACCTGAATATTTCCTGGAAAAAAAGAGAAAACCTATGTTATCGAAATGATATCATAGAGTTGTTAAAATTCTTTCCTCTGATGATGTTGGTACCGTTCGTTCCTGTTAAGAGCAACGATAAAAAAGCAGCGTTTCCACCCTGCGGGCGAGTCGATACGGCCCGCGATCCCGTGTCGCTGTTGCGGGAGGCCCAGTACCTCTATGGCCTCCCCCAAGTCTCCTTGGCTCGCAGGCCGTCTCAACTCGTGAACGATTCAGGCTAAACCGCCGGCTCATCATAAAATTGATTGAAAAGCCAGGTCACCGAACTTACCAGTAAAAGAACTCATCTTTATCGACCACTTTCTACCCTCGGAGGATCCATACATGCTAAATCTCGATTCGACCCCGGAATTCGTCGCAGGTGTCTACCAAACCATCCGGAAAAACCTGCAGGTGGTCAGACGGCGGCTCGGACGGCCGCTGACCCTGGCAGACAAGATATTGCTCGGCCATCTCGACAATCCCGAAGAACAGGAAATGATTCCCGGTTCCAGTTATCTGCACGTACGCCCGGACCGGGTCATTCTCCAGGACGTGCTCGGCCAGTCGGCCATGCTGCAGTTCATGATGACCGGCCGCAAGCGGGTTGCGGTGCCGACCACGGTCCACTGCGATCACCTGATCGAGGCGCGGGTCGCCGGCGACCTCGACCTGCCGGCATCGATCGCCGAGAACAACGAGGTCTACGATTTCCTCAAATCCGCCGCGGCAAAATTCGGGGCCGGATTCTGGGAACCGGGCGCCGGCATCATCCACCAGGTGAACCTTGAGAATTACGCCTTCCCCGGCGCGGTCATTCTCGGAACCGACTCGCACACCCCGAATGCTGGCGGCATCGGCGCCTGTGCGGTGGGCGTGGGCGGAGCCGATGCGATCGATGCCATGGCCGGCCTGCCCTGGGAGGTCCTGGCCCCCAAACATATCGGCGTAGTGCTCACTGGCGAGTTGAGCGGCTGGGCCGCACCCAAGGACATCATCCTCTATGTGGCCGGCGAGCTGACTGTATCGGGCGGCACCAATTCGATCATCGAATACTTCGGCCCCGGCGCCAGAACCTTGAGCTGCACCGGCAAGGCGACGATCGCCAACATGGGTGCCGAGCTCGGCGCAACCACATCGATATTCGAGTTCGACGACCATATCGCCAAATATCTCAGGGCCACCGGCCGTGGCGAGCTGGCCGATCTGGCTGCCCGAAATGCCGACCTGCTGGAGGTCGATGAGGCGGTTTCCAAAAACCCGCACGATTATTTCGACCGGGTCGTCGAGATCGACCTGTCGGCCCTGGAACCGTATGTGGTCGGCCCGCATTCACCGGACCGCGCGCGCCCGCTGTCAAAGCTGGCGGCCGAGATCGCCGGGAGCGGCGGCGAGCTGCTCGACGACATCTCGACCTGCCTGATCGGCAGCTGCACCAACTCGTCATACGAAGATATGAGCAGGGCTGCCGACGTCGCCGACCAGGCCCGGTCCCGCGGCATCAAAGCCGCGGTTCCGCTGATGGTTACCCCCGGTTCCGAGCAGATCCGGGCGACCATCGAACGGGACGGCCAGATGGCGTCTCTGAAGGAGATCGGCGGCACCGTGCTGGCCAACGCCTGCGGTCCCTGCATCGGCCAGTGGAAGCGGGACGTTGCCATCGCCTCCAAGCCCAATACCATCGTTACGTCCTACAACCGCAACTTCCCGCGGCGCAACGACGGACAACCGACCACCATGAACTTTATCGCCAGCCCGGAAATCACCGTTGCCCTGTCACTGGCCGGAAAGCTGTCGTTCAACCCGATGACGGACAGCCTCACCGACGGCGACGGCCGGCCGTTCAAGCTGAAGCCGCCGAATCAGGCCCCTGATGTTCCCGAAAAGGGATTCGACAAAGGCGAGAGCAGGTACCATGCGCCGCCCGACGACGGCAGCGATATCGAGCTGAAAGTGGATCCGAACAGTCAGCGGCTGCAGCTGCTCAAACCGTGGCCGAAATGGGACGGCAGGGACATCGAGAACGCCCCGGTGCTGCTCAAGGCCAAAGGCAAGTGCACCACCGACGCGATCTCCCCGGCGGGACCCTGGCTGCGGCTGCGCGGTCACCTCGACAAGTTCAGCGACAACATGTTCATGGGGGCGATCAACGCCTACACCGGCGAAGCCGGCAAGGGGCTCAACCTGATCACCGGCAAGACCGACCAGCCGTTTTCAGAAATTGCCCGCGACTACAAGGCCCGGCAGGTGCAATGGGTGGTGATCGGCGACTGGAACTACGGTGAGGGCTCGAGTCGCGAACACGCCGCGCTGTCGCCGCGACTGCTCGGCGGGGCCGCGGTCATCGTGCGGAGCTTCGCCCGCATCCACGAATCGAACCTGAAGAAGCAGGGGATGCTGGCCTTCACCTTCGACAACCCCGATGATTACGACAAGATCAGGGAAGACGACCATATCTCCATTCCCGACCTTGCCAGCCTCGCACCGGGAAAGCAGGTGGACTGCGTGGTCTCTCATGCGGACGGGACCAGCGACCGGCTCAAGCTGAATCACACTTACAATGCCGCCCAGGTGGAGTGGTTCAAGGCCGGCTCGGCGCTGAACCTGATGGCCTGACCGTGATGATGGCCGCATCCCGGCTTATATATCGCTTTTAGCAGGGGCCGGCGATGGCCAAGATCCGCATTCTGCCGGAACACCTGGCAAACCAGATCGCGGCCGGCGAGGTTGTCGAACGACCCGCGTCGGTGGTCAAGGAACTGCTCGAGAACAGCCTCGACGCCGGCGCCGACCGCATTCACATCGAGGTAGAGGGCAACGGCACCCGGCTGATCCGCATCACCGACAACGGCGAGGGCATGGATGAGGACGACGTGCTGATGAGCTTCGAGCGCCACGGCACCTCGAAGCTCACCCGGGACGACACCGTCTTTGCGGTCACAAGCCTCGGTTTCAGGGGGGAAGCGATCCCCTCCATCGCGTCGGTATCGAACATGACCGTCATCTCCCGACGCCCCGACGACGAGCTCGGTACCCTCGCCTCCTCGCATTACGGGACGATCCAGAAGGTACATGAAATCGGCTCGCCGATCGGCACCAGCATCGAGGTCCGCAGGCTGTTCGGCAACACCCCCGCCCGCAAGAAATTTCTACGCACCGCCCGCACCGAACTCGCCCATATCGACGACACCGTGAAAAGCTACGCGCTGGCCAACCCCGGTGTGGGGTTTACGCTGCAGATCGACGGCAGACCGATCATCCAGCTCGACCGGGACATGGATCTTAAACAGCGGTTGGCGAGATTGCTGAAGGTTTCCGGCACCTTTATCGAGGTGGACAGCGGTTCGCCGGGATCGGACGGCATCAGGATCACCGGCCTGCTCGTGCCGCCGGAGTCGACCGTTCCGGTGGCCGGAAAACTGCGGCTGCTGGTGAACGGCCGGGTCGTCAAGGACCGGCTGATCGGTCATGCGGTATCCGAGGGCATGCGCTCGTTCCTGCTGAAAGGGCATTATCCGGCGGGGGTGATCAGGGTCGACCTGCCTCCGCACGGCGTCGACGTGAACGTGCACCCGGCCAAGCACGAGGTCCGTTTCATCGACAGCCGGGCAGTCCACCACCGGGTCAGCACTGCGGTACGGGAGGCGATGCTGTACTCCCAGCAGCCGCTCAAGCAGCAGCTGTTCTCCCGCGACCGGACGGGTCTACCGGGACATCCGCCAGCGGCCGCCCGAATCGATGAGGCGCCCGAGATCGCAGCACCATCGGCGGCTCCAGGCCGGCAGCGGTCCGAACCGGCCGCGCCATCCGCCAATTTCCCGCCTTCCCCGCAGCCGCGTCTGCACGTTTCGCCGACTGAGAAGCCGCTGCCGCTGCCATCACTCGCCGAAGGTGAAGCGGAGTATCGGCGGGCCCAGGCAGACCCGGCGGTTCAGGTGGAGGATCTGGTGGTCATCGGCTCCTTTCAGGACCTCTATATTTTCTGCAGAAACGGCGACCGCCTGGTAGTGATCGACCAGCATGCGGCCCATGAACGGCTGCTCTTTGAGGAACTGCGCAGGCAGTATCTAAATGGTAAGGTCGTCTCCCAGAACCTGCTGTTTCCGGTCACCGTCGAGTTGACGGCCTACCAGTCCCAGCTGGTTGAGGCGAATCTCGATCAACTCGAAAACATGGGCTTTGCGGTCCGCGATTTCGGCGGCACCACCTGGGTGGTCTCGGCGGTACCGGCGGTGGCCGGCGGCCAGGCTCCGCAGGAGCTGTTCTTCGATATGCTCAGGCAGTTCGGCAGCGAGACGACAACGGCGGGCGGCGACCGCATCGAACATGTCCTCGCGACGATGGCTTGCAAGGCCGCGGTAAAATCGGGGGACGCCCTGTCCGGACCCGAGATCAAGGCACTGCTCGAGAGGATGGCCCGGGCCGACCTGTTCAGCCACTGCCCGCACGGCAGACCGGTTGTCAGGGTGTTCGATCCTCCGGAAATCAAAAAATGGTTCCACCGGACATGAAGGAATCGGCCCTCTCCGTCAGGTTCATGCCGCTGCTTGTCCTGCTGGCGCTTGCTGCAGCATTGGGCGGATGCGCCAGGCAGCCGACCGGCAAGGTCATGGAAGTAACCGCCTACTGCGGCTGCTCGTTATGCTGCAGCTGGGAGCGGGGCAGCTGGGCGTGGCTCAAACTCGATTTCTGGAACCGCTATGTCAGTGCCGGGGCGGACAAGGGGCGTCCCTACACCGGCTACACCGCCAGCGGCACCATTCCGCGGGAACCGGTGCCGGGACTCTTTTCCATGGACAGCCTCTCCCACCCATGGATGATCCCGGTACGCACCATTCTCTTTCCCTGGTACCTGGTGCCCCAGGATGGAACGATCGCCGCCGACATTCAGTATTACCCGTTCGGCACCCGCATGTATGTTCCCGGCTACGGCTGGGGAACCGTCGAGGATCGTGGCGGAGCGATCACCGGCCCGGCTCGCATCGACATCTTCTACGATTCCCACGAACAGGCGCTGCGCTGGGGCCGCAGAACGGTCAGCGTCACCATCGAATACCGCTGACCTTTTAATACCATGCCCCCTATCGACACCAACCACGCCACCGTGATCGGCGGCGGGCTTGCGGGATGCGAAGCCGCCTGGCAGCTGGCCCGGCGCGGCTGCCGGGTCACCCTCTACGACATGAAACCGGCAAAATTCAGTCCCGCCCACAAATCGGTCCATCTCGCCGAGCTGGTGTGTTCCAACTCGCTGCGCTCAAACGACCCGCATTCGGCCGTCGGCCTGCTCAAGAACGAAATGCGCCGCCTTGGATCGCTGATCATAAAGGTAGCCGACCAGACGGCGGTGCCGGCCGGCAAGGCGCTGGCCGTCGACCGGGACCTCTTTGCCCTGAACGTCAGTCTGGCAGTCGACCTGCATCCGCTGATCACCCTGCGCCGGGAGGAAGTTACCGATTTGCCCGGCCAGCCCCGGGCCCCGGTCATCCTCGCCACCGGCCCGCTCACCTCGGATCCGCTGGCTGAGGCGCTGGCCCGCTTCACCGGCGGCAAGCGGCTCTATTTCTACGATGCGATCGCCCCGATCCTGTTTTCAGAATCGCTCGACAGGAGCGTGGTCTACCAGAAATCGCGCTACGACGACGGGCCCGGCGATTACCTCAACTGCCCGATGACCGCAGCCGACTACCAGGCCTTCATCGCTGCGTTGAAAGAAGCCGACTATACACCGCTGCGCGACTTCGAGCAGCCCAGGTATTTCGAAGGCTGTCTGCCGATCGAGGTGATGTGCAGCCGCGGAGACGACACCCTGAGGTTCGGCCCGATGAAGCCGGTCGGACTCGAACACCCCGAAACCGGAGTGGTCCCGTATGCGGTGGTGCAGCTCCGGCGCGAGAACAGGAGCGGGACGCTCTATAACATGGTCGGTTTCCAGACCAAACTGACCCGTGCCGAGCAGCAGCGGATCTTCACCTCGATTCCGGGTCTCGAGCAGGCTGAGTTCGCCCGTTTCGGATCGATACACCGAAACACCTTCATCTGCGCCCCGGAGCTCCTGCTCCCCACCCTCCAGGCGCGAACCGGTCCGCAGCTGCTCATCGCCGGACAGCTCTCGGGCGTCGAAGGGTATGTGGAATCAGCGGCGATGGGCATTCTGGCGGGCATTAACGCAGCACGCATGATGAAGAGTCGGGAGCCGCTTGCACCGCCGCCGCACACCGCCATGGGGGCGCTGATCGCCCATCTTACCGAAACCGACGCCGCCCATTTCCAGCCGTCAAATGTCAATTTCGGCCTGTTCCCGCCATGGGAGCAGAAGGTTCCCAAACGGCTGCGGGGGCAGGTGCGGGCTGAGCGGTCGGCAGCGGCGCTGGCCGCATGGATGGAAAACCATCAGCTCTGATCTGAATCCGGGTCGAGTTCTTTGAAACTCCAGAACGGATAGTCGAGGCGGTAGGCGGCCACCAGCCCGGGACTGTGTTCCCTGCTCGCCACCAGCCACAGGTCCGATGTTCGATCCGCTCCCCCGCCCGGCTGCTGCGGGTCGTCACGGGGAAACATCACCAGCGCGTTGTCGGCACTGTATTCGATATCACCCGAGCCCTTGAAGACCCCCATGTGCGGGGTTTCCCGGTATGAGCCCCGGTCGCCTCGGGTGAGTTCGGAGATGATCAGAAACGACACGTTGAACTCGTCCCTGATCGACTCGAACTGCCTCAGCCAGGCGTCGATGCCGGTACGGCGCTCGCTGAAATCCTTGAAGGGCAGTTTGTGCAGACTGTCGACGATCACCACGCAATAATCCCGGCGGGTCTCGTGGCGGATGAAATCGATGTGGCGCCTCATGATTTCCGGTGACAGCTTGCGGTCGTTGACCACCCGGAAATGATCCATCAGTTTCTGTAACTCCTGATATGCCGAATCACAGCGCTGCCGCTGGTCTTCTGAAAGGTCGCCATCAACGATCCCCTTGGACTCGACGCGGCTGAGGCGGACCAGCGTGCGCTGATAGATCTTCTGGCGGCCGTTCTCGAAATCGTAATAGATCACCGGCACCCCGCGGCGTGCCAGTTCGGTGCCGATCTGGATCATGAAGCAGGATTTGCCCGCCTTCGGAGGGCCGCCGAACACGTTGATGCCGTGAACGCCGTCAATGGCCTGGTCGAGCACCTCAAATCCCGACTTCAGGCTGGCGTAACCTTTCCCCCGCTGCATCTGCAGCTGCTCGGCAAAGCGGCCATACTCCCGTTCGGGGCTGGAAAAGGGGGAAAAGGCGCGGGAGTGTCTGATCATCGCCGCCACTTCGGAGCTGAACCCGCTGCCCCTGTCGCGGGCCAGCTGCGTCAGGCTGTAGTGTCTCGGCGCGCCGGTGGGCCAGCGCAGCAGCCGAACCTTGTAGCCGACCCGCGACGCCAGTGCCCGGGCCCGCGTTTCCGACTCGGCGTTGTTGTCAACCACGATGAACAGCGTCCGGATATGATCGAACCGCTCGCTGTCGATCGACTCGAACAGCTGGCTGTCCGGCACTGCTATCCCGGGCAGTCCGATCTGCTTGAGGCTGAGCAGGTTATCCTCGCCTTCGCAGAGCACCAGCGTGCCGTTTTCACAGCGCTGGATGTCCTCGACATTGAAGATCTGATCGGACTCGCTCATCATGGTCGAATCGCCATGCCAGAAATAGTCTTCAGGCCGGTCCGGGAACACACAGCGGGCGGTATAGCAGTTGCCGTCATCCTGTACGTAGGGGTAGACGAGATAGCGGCCGTTGTAGCCGATCGCCATCTGCGCGAGCACCCTGTCGGAGACGCCGATCCGTTTGAAATGTTCGCGGATGGGGTCGCTCAGATTGTCCTGGAAGCTGCGCACTTCCTGATTGATGGTCTGCATCGGGTAATCGGTGCGAATCA
>JAJDNR010000214.1 GCA_022340565.1 Desulfofustis sp. | reverse complement strand
ACGGCAATTGAATCGACCCCCGACTCAGGGGTCGATACCATAAAGGATGCCAGGGCCCCCCGGTTAGCGCCCTGCTCCTTGAAAGATGCTGCCGCCGGCAGCACACCGCAGGATCAAAGCGGTAGCGGGATACCGAGCAGTGCGGCCTTCACTACCGAGCGATAGCGGCCGTGACGCAGATGTCTGCTGATAAACTGCGGGTCGATGAACACCTTGATCAGACCGGCGACAAGAATGCCCGCCAAAATGTACAATGAAGAATCGAGCAGAATCCGCCACATTTCATTGGCGATCTGGAGCACTGCCTGCATTGTCTCACCTTCCTTTTGTCAGTTCGCGCACATGCTCACGTGCAACCCGGACCAGATGCATAACATGATCATCGACGAGCCGATAGTAAAGCACCTGTCCATCTCTTCTGTTTTTTACCAGATTCATGTTCCTGAGAATTCTGATCTGGTGACTTGCGGCTGACTCGGTTACGTCGAGCAGTGCCGCGAGATCACACACGCACATCTCCCGCCCGGCCAGCGCCAGCACGATCTTCAACCTCCCGGGATCGGACACCGCCTTGAACAGATCTCCCATCGCGTCCAGTTCGGGGTAGTGCAGCAGATGCTCACGGGCTTTGTGGACGCGGTCTTCATGGATTACCCTTCGTTCGCATAATTCCTGATTCATTCGATCACCTTATATGAATATATGCTCATATACTAAAACAAACACCTCCCCTTTTCAATAAAGAAGATGAAATTTTCCACGCCTTTGGCAATAATGCGAACTATCGTCGAACCTTTCCCGGTGGATCACCGCAGAAATCAGCACCTGGAATCATCATGGCTGGAACCCTCTACATTGTCGCGACTCCCATCGGCAACCTCGAGGACATGACCTATCGGGGGATTCGCACCCTCAAGGAAGTTGACCTGATTGCCGCCGAAGACACCAGGCATACGAGAAAACTGCTCACCCATTTCGCGATTTCGACCCCGCTGGTCAGCTATTATCGAGAGAAAGAAACACAACGTGCCCAAGAACTGGTCGACCGCATCGAAGCAGGCGTCAACGTAGCGCTGGTCAGTGATGCCGGAACACCGGGAATATCCGACCCCGGATCGATCCTGGTCAAACGGGCCCGGCAGGCCTCTATTGCAATCGTGCCCATCCCAGGCCCGTCGGCCCTTGCGGCGGCCTTGAGTTGCGCCGGACTGGAACCGGGATCGTTTCTGTTCATCGGTTTTGCCCCGGCCAAGGCGTCCCAGCGAAAAAAACTGTTCCAATCGCTGATCTCATCTTGCTACCCGCTGGTTTTCTATGAGTCTCCGCACCGTATCCGGCAATTCATCGCCGATGCCTGGAAGGTTCTGGGGAACCGCACCGTACTCTGGGCCCGGGAAATGACCAAGAAATATGAGGATATCCAGGAAACGGATCTGGCGGCGTTGGCCGCTTCCATCGACGACCAGAAGGTTCGCGGTGAACTGGTGCTGATTGTCCATCCCGGTGAGACAGAGTTTCCGTCCCATGAATCGATTGAAGAGCTGCTGAGCTGGTACCGCGAGAACAGCGACCTGTCTATGAAGGACGTATGCAAAAAGGTGGCCGCCGATATCGGAGTCGGACGCTCGGAAATCTACCAGCAGGCCTTAAAAATCTGGAATAAGGTATGAGCCGCTGACCATGAGAACCTGTGTAACCCCTCAAAGCCAATTCGCATTCGCGATCCACAAGCCGTCCTATGCGGTCAGGAACCTGCGCGGCCGCACCCGCCGCGAACCGCTCGGTACCGGTCCCGGTAACGTTCCCGTAACAAACGGTCGCAATTATCCAGACGGCGATGTCGAGGTCGCCGGAGCCGATTGGATTTTCGAGATCGCCAACCCTTTCCCGTTCAGGGGCACCACCTTTATCTCCAAAACCTGGGCCGACAAAAACGCAGAAGATCCCGGCAGGATCCGTATCGAAGCGCCAGCCCCGGTTTCGCTCCACACCTGTTTCAGACAGAACCGCATCGACCCGAAGCTCATCTCTGACCTGCCCCGGCCGCTGCTGCTCGGCCTGGCAACCACGTCGACCGATCCGGACGACCTGACGCTGCTCGCAGCTCAGAGCTGCAACTTGATCTTCGATGACGACGGTCAGCCGCTGGGACTCCGCTACCATGACGTGTCTGGAAAACGCGCAATGATCGAAGATTTCGAACTTTTCGAGGCGGTCGCCAACAACCCTCACCTGCCCGACGCTTACAAAGTCGCGATGGTCATCAGGCCCGGTGCGCAGGGGGCCAGCGAGATCATCGGGGATTTTCATGCCGCTGAATCTACCCACATCTACGAATACCTGCGCCGCAACTCTTATATCGGCGGCGGCCACTACGCCGCCAACATGGCCGACGATGCGATCAGATACCGGACCACGGCGCTGACCAGATCAGATATTACGGGACTCAGGCATCTCTATTACCAACGCACTTATGTAAGACTCGCAGATGCGCTCGATATTCCCCTGCCGGCCCCGCCACTGGCCGAAGACGACCTGGAAAACCTGCGGCGGGCAGTTCTTGAATACTCGGGCCCTGCCGACACCGCTATGGATGCAACCCTGTGGGGCTGGAATTTCGGTTTCGATTTCAGTCCATCGGGATATAGGCTGCACGCATCTCATCAGCAGATTCACCAGCAATACGCGATGATTCCCACGGAAATCGACGGATACCCCAAAAAACCAGGAAACTCGGCCGGTCCATATCGGTCGTTTTCGGCGGGGGATATGATCGACGAAGTAATTGCATGCTACAACGGCTGTCAGCGGAGTAGCTTTTTCAACGATTACTGTCGGTGTATCGCCGCTAACCAGCGCATGGACGGGCGCAGCGACCGCAACCGTGACCTGGTGGTCTGGCATGACAGCAATGTGCTGCTGTTCGTGCCCAAAGCCCAGACCTCGCAATGGGAACTGCAGCTGATGACCAGGCCTGACAGCACCGGCCGCTTTGTCGGCAACCTCCTTGAAGCGGACCGATCCCTCCGACGCTCTCTCGACACCGGCATTCTCTATGCCCAGCAGACACTGGCCTCACTGGGAGCGGCGATGGTAACTTCCATTGAATATTCCAAGCGTTTTTCCTCGGAACGCAGTGATCATCCGCTGATCTACAGCTTCATGCCGAAACTGCCCCACTCCCCAGGTGCCTTCAGCGAAGCCCAACTGCGTTTCATCAACGGGCATTTTCCGGAAGATTTTGCAGCGGCCTGCCGCAGCCATCTTCGACCAGCATAGATAGCCTGACGTTCACAAATTGAGACGGCCTGCGAGCCAAGGAGACGTGGTGAAGGCTACGGAGTTACTGCGCCTCCCTCAAAAGCGGCACAGGGTGGCAGGCTGTATCGACTCGCCCGAAGGGTGGAAATTTTGCCTTTTCGACAGTGATTTGAAAACGCCCAAAATGCAGCCCTGACATGTGCTCAACAATATCATATAATAAATTGATATTATTTGTTATTTTTACTTTCCTGTGTTTTTCCACGAACTATTCAGGATAGGCGGTTCGTGCGGCCGGAACCGGTATTTTCCTGCTTGTGAAAACCGGCGCACTTGGTGTAGGGTGCAAACCTCATCCTCTTTCAAAAAATCAGCCAGGAGACGGAGCCAGCGATGCACACCAGGAAGTATTTCGGTACATGGGGGGGGAGCTTTATCCCCGAGGCGTTGCATGAGACCTTTCAGCAGCTCGACGCCGCATATCAGCAGATACGAAACGACCCGGCGTTCTGGGAAGAATACCTTCACCTGATGTCCACCTACTCCTGCCGCCCAACCCCGCTGACCTATGCAGAGAACCTGTCGAAACACTTTGGCGGAGCCCAGATCTACATCAAACGCGAAGACCTCAATCACACCGGCGCCCATAAGGCCAACAACGTGATGGGACAGGGACTGCTGGTCAAGCGTATGGGCAAGACGCGCGTGATCGCCGAAACCGGAGCGGGGCAGCACGGCCTGGCAACGGCGACGATGGCCGCCAAGTTCGGCTTTGACTGCGCGGTCTACATGGGAGAGGAAGATGTGCTGCGCCAGCGGCCCAACGTGTTCTGGATGGAGAAGATGGGCGCCACCGTGATACCGGTCAAGGACGGATCGAAGACCCTGAAGGATGCGATCAACGAGGCTTTCAGGGACTGGGTCACCAACATGGATACCACCCACTACGTGTTTGGCACCGCCTGCGGTCCGGCCCCCTTTCCGGAAATGGTATCCTGGCTGCAGTCGATCATCGGCAAGGAAGCGGCCGAGCAGATTCTCGCCCAGCACGGACGTCTGCCCAGGCGCATTTATGCCTGCGTCGGCGGCGGCTCCAATTCACTGGGCATCTTCCAGCGGTTTTTGGATGAAGACGAAACCGAGCTGGTCGGCGTCGAAGCCGGCGGTCTCGGGCTGGAAAGCGGCCTGCACGCGGCCCGGCTGGTCGGCGGCGACGCGTCCCCCGGCATCGCCCAGGGCTACAAGACCATGTTTCTGCAGAACAGCGACGGCCAGATGCGGGATACCCACTCGGTTTCCGCCGGCCTCGACTATATCGGCGTGTCCCCGATCCTGGCAGATCTGTGGGAGAAAAAAGCAGTCCGATTCGAGGCCGCCACCGATTCGGAAGTGATCGAGGCCCTCGATCTAACCATGAAGAAGGAAGGCATCATTCCGGCGCTGGAATCGGCCCACGCATTCGTGCAGGCATTCAAGGAAGCACCCGACCTGGCCCGGGACGACGCGGTGATCATCAACATGTCCGGGCGGGGCGACAAGGATATCTTCACCATCGCTCATGCATACGGGGATCCTTCGTGGCAGCAGTTCATCATCAGCCGGGCCCGGCAATACGAGAAATAGATCTTCACGACAACGAATCAACACTGCGGTGCAGATATGCAACTGGAACAGGCAATCAGAAGCAAGAAGGCGGGCAAGGAAATTCTGCTGATGACCCACATCGTGCTCGGCTACCCGTCCTTCGACACGAACCGTGAAGTGATCAGAGAGATGGTTGAAAACGGCGTGGACTGCATTGAGATGCAGATCCCCTTTTCTGAACCGATGGCCGACGGCCCCGTGATTCTCAAGGCTAACCAGGACAGCATCGCCTCCGGCACCACCATCAGGGAGTGCCTCGATTTCGGGGCCGAGATGTGCGCGACCTATGAAATCCCGTTTCTCTACATGACCTACTTCAACGTGATCTTCAAATACGGCGAAGAACGGTTTCTCGACAAGGCCCGGGATGCGGGCATCCAGGGGCTGATCCTTCCCGATCTGCCGCCCGAGGAGGGCGCACCCTTCATGGCGGCGGCCAGACAGCGGGGGCTGGCCCCGATCATGATTTTTTCCCCCACCAGCACCGATGCGCGCATGAGAAGCCTGGCCGACTTCGGGGGCGGCTTTGTATACTGCACCGCCCGCAAGGGGGTCACCGGCAGGCACAGTTCGCTCGACGCCGATTTCGCCAACTACCTGAACCGCTGCCGCCAGGCCACCGACCTGCCGCTGGCAGTCGGATTCGGCATCCAGAACCGCGCCGACATCGAAGCGCTCATCGGAGTCGCCGATATGGGCGTGGTCGGCTCGCAGACCATCAAACTCGTCGATGAGCAGGGCAGTGCTGCGGTGGGACGGTTCATCCGAGAACTTCTGGGCGGCAGGCGGTCTCACTGAGCGTTCCCGTGTCATGCCGTTCGACGATCAGGACAGACGCCGGATGGAGCGTGCGCTCGAACAGGCCGCCGACGCCGGCTCCCGGGGTGAGGTTCCGGTCGGCGCCGTCTTGGCCTTGGGAGATAAGATAATCGCCCAGGCCGGCAACAGCCCCATCACCGTTTGTGACCCCACCGCTCACGCCGAAATGACCGTTATCAGGGACGCTTCGCAGAAACTCGGCAATTACCGTCTGGGCGGAACCCTCTACGTGACTCTGGAGCCATGTCTGATGTGCATGGGCGCGATCATCCACAGCCGCATCGAGCGCCTGGTATTCGGCGCCTATGATCCCAAGACCGGCGCCGCATGCTCAATCTATCAGATCGGCTCCGACAGGAAACTGAACCACACCCTGATCATCGAAGGGGGGCTGCTCGAAGATCGATGCGGACAGATACTCAGGAAATTTTTCCGGGAGCGCCGGTCGGCTGCCCAGCCTTGAGGCCGCTTTGCAACTCAGTCGCGTTTTGCCTGGTTTTTGGGATCTTGATTTATTTTTTGATTGATTAATTGCACCCGAGCGTTTAGTAGTAGCACTCATCGCACCGACGCCCACGGAGAGGTGACCGAGTGGCTTAAGGTGCACGCCTGGAACGCGTGTGTACGCAAGTACCGTGAGTTCGAATCTCACCCTCTCCGCCAAAGCAAAAAAGCCCTATAATCTTATAAGGTTATAGGGTTTTCTTTTGTTCCGATTAGCTATTTCCTGTGAAACAGAAGCGGCTGGCGCCCCTGTTCAATCGCTGCCGACCGCACGCTTACCTCGAAACAGGCCACGGTTGACGATGGAAAAGACGTTACGGTTCGTCTATTTAGGCGTTGAACGGAGCCCTCGCCCGACCTTCATGGATATACCATAGAAAAGCAAAAACCGTATATAATTTCAAAGCATTGCTTGGTGTTGCCGGGGAGATGGCAAGGGCATCGTTAATACGTTCCAAAATCAAGATAGACAGGACAACATGTCCACCTTCGGACGATTCGATACGGCCTGCCATCTGGCGTCGTTTATGGGGGAGTCATATTCTTTATACCATCGCCCAGATCTCCTTGGCTCGCAGGCCGTCTCAACTCCTGCGCGCCAGGCTTAGAAGGCGACAGCAGCCGAAACCTAGCACTGAGGAAATCGATGTCATCCCGATGCAGCAGATCTGTAAATGGAAGCGGCTCATTGCGCGAGCATCCGCACTGACTTATTGTATTTTATATTCTGCCTCACATGGGGAAGAGAGCTGGTATTGCCGCACGGGCGCATCTGGATAGCCAGTTGAGTCCGCTTCAGCTCTCACGGCATCCACAAAACATCCTATCGAACAGGAGGGCAAAGTCATGATTAGAAAGTGGGTGATGTTGATTATCTGTGTCGTGGGGATCTCGTTTGCCTGGACTGGCGCTTTCGCCGATGACAAGATCGATGCAGAGAGCCTGGTCGACAAAGCTGGAATCGTTGTCACCAGTTTCTCAGCCGACCCCGATCTCAAATGGTTTCAAGAAAAGGTCAAAGAGGCCAAAGGTATTTTGATTGTCCCGCAGAGTATCCAGGGAGCCTTCTTTATCGGTGGCTCAGGTGGTTCAGGCGTGCTTGTTGCGCATGATGCCAAGACTGGCGGGTGGGGTTACCCTGCATTTTATACCCTGGGATCGCTGTCGATTGGCGTCCAGTTCGGTGGTGAAGCTTCCGAGGTAATCCTGCTCATCATGACGGATCGCGGCGTCGAGAAGCTGTTGACAAGTTCATTAAAGCTTGGTGCAGATCTTACCATCGCTGCCGGACCTGTGGGTGGAGGAGCCGCAGCCGCGACTGCCGATGTACTGTCCTATGCCCGCTCCAAAGGCGCTTTTGCCGGCTTTTCGCTTTCCGGCGCGGTCGTCAAGACAAAGGATAAATTTAACGAAGCCTATTACGGCAAGACCGTCAGCCCCACTGATATCCTGATTCGCAAGACTGTTTCCAACCCTCATGCAGACAAACTGCGACAGGACATCGAGGCGGCTTCAGGGAAATAGATACCATCAGGCGGAGAAACCCTTCTGAGGTGAACCGTTGGATGCACTCGGGTAATTGCAGGTACAGAAAGTCCCTGCAATTGTCTGAACTGTCACCGATAATCCTCCCAGCCAACAATCCTCAGCTGCCATGCCGTTTCACCGGCGAAGAGGCAGTATCTTACCCGGCGTGTTCCACCGGTAGGGTCGTTGTTTGTGTCTGAAGGCCGATATATGGGAAATGACCTGAGCAACGTGCCGTCGCTTATTGTGAACATATCGTGGCCCATATAACCGGCGAATACCTCATCGCCTTCTCTGATCTCAGGAAATTGTATCATCGACACGCTTTTGTCTCTGTTGGAGGCGAGCGCGAGCACCGCTGCATAGCTGCCCGAACCGCTTGAAACAGTGACGATGTAGAACTCATCAAATCCATTGCCGTCCAGGTCTGCGACAAGAACACTGCTTATGGGGTCCTGGTCGGAAAAGATCTCAGAGAAATTATGTTCAAACCCCTTGGATTCGATTGAGATTTTACTGAGGCTTTGACCGACGGGATGACTCTCTTGAATCACTATGGACCTGCCCGATCTGGTCAGATGCTCACGGATAATCGAATCTGCCCCTGCAGACCAAAGCGGATTCAAAAGACTCCCGACAATGGTTATACCGGAAAAGATCTGGATATATCGCGAATGCCACATATCAGAGCAGCGTCTTTGCCCAAGCCTGCAGAGCCAGGAGCTGTTCGACGATCAGATCCTGTATAGCTGCATCGACGAGATTCCCCTCTCCATCGAAGCTGTCACTGAAAGCCTTACAGAAAATTTCCGGCTTATTCAGGGGGTGAAGATCAAGAAATACGCAGACCTGTCTGAGATGATATTGAGCCCTTGCCGAGCCCAGACCGCCTCCTGATCCCATGATGGCTGCTGGTTTACCAGCGAGCAGGTGATTGTCTGGTGCACGTGAGGCCCAATCGAGCGCATTTTTTAATGGAGGTGCAAGAGAATAGTTGTATTCCGGGCATGCCAGGAGCAACGCATCCGCCTTTTTGATGCCCTCGTTAAGCACTGTAACAGACTCGGGAATTTCCGTAAGATCAGCGTTATAGAAGGGAACGTCATGCAAATCGGCAATCGCGATTTCCATCCCAGAGGGGGCATGATCCTGAGCGAACCGAAGCAAACCTGAATTGGTTGAATGCCGCCGCAGGCTGCCGCTGATTCCAAAAACACGAAGTGGTTCCATGGTACTTTCTCCTCTCTTCGAACGTTTCGAGTATGTGGATTGTTGGTGCGCTGGTATTTTCGGCAGATAACCGAATCATGTGCAGGTCGCAAGCGACCAACCATTATGATTTCTCGGCGGATGAGGAATCATCGTGTTGCCGCCGGGGAACTCGAAAATGCCCCAGTCCCTGCGGGAGTACCAGTCACCAACGATAGTTCCGCCTGGATCAAGAATGTCAGAACCAACATATCTGCCCATGTATCGTCTGGAGGCACAGGGATTGTCGGTTTCACGTTTCCCCCAGACAACCCACTTCTCAAGTGTTTCACGGGTGAGATCCACAGGGTGCCAGTAAGCACTCTGAACCGTGTATCCCTTTTTGATCCCCATGATCGTATCAGGCTGGATCTCACGGCCGTAATAGTAGTAATCATAATCGGGGTTGATGGAGAGATTCTCATACTGCCTGGTTACCTCCGGATTTTCTCTCAGGCTCCCGAGATTTTTTTCATTCATGCCATAGTTCACGGCACAGCCTAACACAAGGACCGGTACCGACAGTGTCAGGATTGCCTGCATAATCAATTTCACTTTTCTCCCTCCATTCTACCTCGTATCACAGTGCGTCCAAACTTCATAGCTGATCCCGAAACGCGAGAATCTTCGGAGTCTGATAGTTCAGAAGGTTTTGCCTGAACTGAGTTTTGACTGAACAACCCGCAACCAAAAAAATAATGCCTTTGACCAGCATGTCGATAGGAGTGTATTAATAAGATATCGATGCTAATCACTATTACTCACAATACAACGAAACGTATGAAAGAAGCCGGCTGCCATGCAGGCCCCCTGAGCCTCATGAATGCGTATCCGTTCATGATTAATGAGGCCTTGACTATTGAATCGTCGGTTTATCGCCTTACCTTCTCACCTTGAAGAGCAGCATCTTTAATCCGGCTGCACGACGAGGCCGTTCTGCTGGCCTGTCAAAAAATCAATATCCGATGGCCTCCACCCATCGGTGCAATCAAGTGCATGACGTTCGGCATGGATCGCAATGACATCGGGACTGTGTCCAAACCAACCATACTGATTACCGGGGCCACCGGTTATATCGGCAGAAGACTCGCCCATCGACTGTTGGCGAAGGATCGCTACCGACTCAGGTT
>JAJDNR010000184.1 GCA_022340565.1 Desulfofustis sp. | reverse complement strand
ATACCCTCAACCAGCCACCAGAAATCGACGCCGATGAAGGTAGCAATCCTGTCAGATATTCACGGAAACCTCGAGGCATTAGACGCCGTCCTGTCGGACCTCGACGCTCAGCAACCCGACCGGATCATCTGTCTCGGTGACATGATCGGCTACGGGCCCGACCCGGAAGCGGTGGTCGGCAGAATGACAGCTCTGGGCGTCTCCTGCGTGATGGGCAACCACGAGGCGGCACTGCACTCAGAAAGGGATTTGTCTTGGATGAATTTTCTCGCCAGGGAAAACAATATCGCCACCAGAGCGCTGCTCTCCGAGCAAAGTCTGGCGTTCTGCGCGACGCTTCCGCGATCGGTCAGCCTCGAAAACGGCCGCTTCGTGCACGGATGCCCGCCCGATTCCTATCTCAAATACCTTCATATGGTCGATGACAAGAGGCTTGTCGATCTAGTTACATCCCTGCCCGAAACGCGGTTTTTCGTGGGTCATACCCATGAATTGCAGCTGGTCTCGATAGCGCGGGGAGTGGTATCTCGAGCCAGACTGACCCGGGGAAGGGTTCAGCTCGAGTCACCTCAGACCTACCTGATCAACGTCGGAAGCGTCGGCCATCCCCGCGACGGCAGCCTCAGCGCCAAATATGTCATCTGGGACAGCGATGCAGACACCATCGAGGTGCGGGGCGTACCCTACCCGGCCCACAAGACGGCTGACAAAATAATCGCCCGCGGATTTCCGAAGGCCTATGCCATCGTGATCTGCCCGCACCGGTCATCGACTTCAAGTTAGCTGAGACGGCAGGAGTGCGCAGATCAAATCCGTTCTGCTGACTCTGCCATATCCTTTGGAGGATACATGAAACGCATTGGCCGCTACGAAATATGCGGACGCCTCGGACGCGGAGGGATGAGCACGGTCTACAAGGCGCGGGCACCGATAACCGGGCGCGTGGTCGCGCTCAAGGTCTTAAAGCCGCGCGACGAGATATTCGAGGAACTGGTCGGCTGGCAGAAACTCAAGCAGCTGTTCCTGGAAGAGGCGAGAATCATGGGAGCCATCAGCCATGACCATATCGCCAAGGTGATCGACGCCGATCTCGACGATGAAACGCCGTTCATGGTCCTCGAGTATTTTTCTCACTCCATCGGCGACTTTATCGGCGAGGCCTACCGGGTCGAACAGGATACCAGACCGATCAGCATACCCCGGACCTGCATGTATGTCGATCAGGCGCTAAAAGGGCTGGAGCGGCTTCATTTCACCGGCATCGTGCACCGCGACGTAAAACCCTACAACATGATGATTACCAACGATGACCGGGTGAAACTGATAGATTTCGGCCTGTCCCGGGTTCGCGGCGAGGAGTCCCTGGCAATTCCGGGCATGCAGGTCGGATCGCCCTACTACACAGCCCCCGAACAGATGAAAGACCCGGAAAACGCCGACGCCAGGGCCGACCTGTTCAGCCTCGGGGTGCTGATGTACCGGATGTTCACCGGCAGGCTGGTGAGCGCCGGGCCCGGCGACACCCTGCCGGCACGCAGGTTCAACCCCGATCTCGGCGATTTCTGGGATGGTTTTCTGGCCAAGGCTCTGGCCGTCAACCCTGATGACCGCTTCAGATCCGCACAGGAGATGCGGCTGGCGCTGCAGACGGTCGTCGCCAATTGGCAGCAGGATTCTGCCGGCATATGCCGTCTGTACAGCCCGCCCGAAGTTACCGCGTCCCCTTCGGCAACTGCGCTGCGCAGCCAACCGGCCAGGCTGATGTACAAAGATATCAGGCAGAAACTCGATCTCGACAGATTCTTCCGGCCCCTGCATTTTCACCGGCACCAGCTGCACATCGTCAGCCCTCATATGCTGCTTGACCCGCTCACCGGGCTGTACTGGCAGCGCCAGGGATCGGGCTTCACCCTGGACTGGAGGCAGGCCTGCGATTATGTCGCCCATCTGAACGAACAACGCGCTGAGGGAAAATCCTCCTGGCGTCTGCCGACCACCGAAGAACTGCTCACCATTTTGCGGCCGCCCACGGTCGAACGGGACATCTGCCTCGACCCGAGCTTCGCGCCGACCATCCACTGGCTCTGGTCAGCCGACCACTGCACAAAAAAACAGGCGTGGATGGTCGATATTGTCGAATCCTACATCGGCAGGCAGGACATCGACGGTTCCGCTTCGGTATGTGCAGTGAGCGGCTGATCCAGGTCGAATCCGCCGCTTCGACGCGAACGATGGGTCACGGGAGCCCGTCCACCTTGATAATGACCAGGGTGATATCGTCTGCATATTTGGCGCCGTTCATGAAGGTGTGCAATGCTGCATAGACAGCGCCGAGAATATCCTCGGCTGTCGACTCGGCGTTGGCTTTGAGGATCTCGCGCAGGCGCTGTTTCCCGAACATCTGCCCTTCGCCGTTGAACGCCTCCCAGATCCCGTCCGTCCCGACCGCGATCACCTGGCCGTTCTGGAGGCCCTGTTTATGATGTTCGTGGTAGAGGAAATCATCGACAACGCCGAGGGCGATGCCCTTCCCCTTGAGCTCTTCAAACTCATCCGTTGCAGGGGTGTAGACCAGGGCCGGATCGTGTCCGGCCCGCACCCATATCAACTCCCGCTTTTCCGGGTCGATTGCCAGGTAGAACATGGTCATGAACTTGCCTGTTCCATGCACGTCGTTGGCCAGGTGGTTGTTCATCTCCGAGATGATCTCGGAATCGCTGCCTGGCTGGGCCGCCCGCATCCTCAGAAACGCCCTGGCCGTTGTCATCAGCAGCGCCGAGTCGACGCCATGGCCGGAAATATCGCCGACAACGATGCTTACGGCCCCCTGCCGGGACTCGTGGCGCCACAGAAAGTCATAATAATCGCCGCCGATCTCGTCGCAAGACAGATTGCGGCCGGCGATATCGAGCCCTTTGACCAGCGGCTTTTCCTGGGGCAGCAGGCTTTTCTGTACCTCCCCGGCAAGCACCAGAGCCTTTTTGTGCTCAGTCATGTCGGTGACAAAGGCCATGTTGCCGATCAGCTCGCCCAGATCGTCCCGCAATGCGCTTGCGTGGACCAGAACCGGAACCTCGCGGCCGTCCTTGGCCACCACACTCCCTTCGAGTTCCTGATATTCCCGGGTAAGCATGCGGTCTCGGCTAGCCAGCAGCTGTCTGCGGAAGGTATCGCTGAGGTGGTCAAGCAGGGACCTGCCGACGAATTCGTCGCGTGCATAACCCAGCAGTCGGAGGTAGGCGGCGTTGGTGTCGACAATCAGGTAGTCCTTATCCATCAACAGGAACCCTTCGGCGGCCGTTTCCACGATCCGCCGGTATTTTTCCTCGCTCCTGCGGAGCTTGTCCTCGGCAAGCTTGCGTTCGGTGATATCGATCAAAATTCCCTGGTTGTGGATCTTGGTGCCGTCGGCATCCCGCACTACCGAGGTCTGGTCTTCCACCCAGCGGACAGCTCCATCGCTGGTTAGTATTCGATAGTACTGCGTATATTCCTCGACATCCTCCTCGACATAGTGATCGATTTCCGCTTTGATCCTATCGAGATCATCGGGATGCACGATGGTTGCGAACCTGATCCGCTCCTCCAGAAAATCTTCCGGTTCATATCCGAACCGTCTCAGATTGTCGGAGACATACTCGAGCGGCGGCCCCTGGTCGGTTCTTCCCGCCCTTCTTCTGAACAGAACGATGGGGCTCTGGGTGACGATCAGCTTGGCCAGGCCCAGTTCGGTGACCGCCTCCTCATGCCTTCTGGCTGAGGCCGCTGAGTTTTCATGAGCTTCGGCAAGCTGTCTCTCGAGGTCTGAAACGGCCTGTCGAGATTCGCTCAGCTGATTGTTGAGGCGAATGTTTTCAGCCGCCAGTTCTTCAATGGTGGGCCCTTCGGGCCGGTGATCTTTCATCATGGCTGTCATGCCTACATGTCCAGGTATCCGAGTTCAATCGATAGGTGCTGCATATGCCGGAAACTCGAGGTTGTCCACCCACTATAAGGACTGAGCACAGATGATTCAATTTTCCGGTGTTGCTCTTTTCCTGGCGGGTCACGCACACCGATCTGGCAGGCAGCGATCCATTATTCCGTCGCCAGGATTGCCAATCGTCGTCGAGTGCGTATGTTCTGTTCTGGATTCAGGCCAATCTGTTTTTGAAAAGACAGCTGGTGTATTCTGCAATGCCGGCTGGTTGCGGCATAAACAAGGAGCGCGTAGCGAAATGAAATTTCCGATCGAAGGGTCCTGTCAGTGCGGACAAGTCACGTATAAACTGTATGAATCCCCC
>JAJDNR010000168.1 GCA_022340565.1 Desulfofustis sp. | reverse complement strand
ATTGCAGATCCTTCCGGTCGGACATGGCCGATCTTCCAGACCTGTGGCTGACAATAGCCCTGGGAAACGGCAGCGTGCATTGCCAGCAGGCAGCATCCGAGTATGAGCAGCAGTTTCTTCATGTCATGTACCTCGATCGGGTCGAAATCCCCGGCAGCGTCTCTGCTGCCGGGGACATCTTAAAAGCAAGGTTACTCCACGATTGAATCAAGGACTCCCTTGCCCCAGTCCTCGCCGACGTCCTTGAGTACCTCCGGCCAGACCGTCTTGTGAATTTTGTCTGCAATCGCGGCGATTTCACCTTCGCTCAGCGGAACGATGGTGGCACCGTAATCGGCGAGTTTTTTCTCGTTTTCCGCCTGATCAGCTTCCGCTGACTCCCACCGTCTCTGTTCGAACTGGTTGGCGACGTCCTGGAGCTGTTTTTTCTGATCGTCCGGCATTTTGTCAAAGTAGTCCTTGTTGATGATCAGGTACCAGACCTCGAAATGGGTGTTCTGGGGAATGTAATATTTTGTGACATCTCGAAATGAGGCGTAATAACCTTCGGCTCCCGAACCGACGACACCGTCCACCACACCGGTCTGCACCGATGTGAAGGCATCTGAAAAGGGAATCGGTGTGCCCAGGTATCCGGTATTGTCAGCCAGCAGCTGGAAGGTCTTCATGGGCGGGACTCGGAGCTTGATACCCTTGGCCGCATCGGGGTCTCCAGGAGAAACCGGTTCGCGATTCAGAGCAATGCCGCCGAAATATACCGGCCATGCGGCAAGCAGCTGAATTCCCTGCTCGGCATAGAGGTCGGCAACGACCTTGCGCAGGGCTGCCCCGGGGGAATAGTTTTTTCTGGCCTGATCCCAGCTTTTTACCATGTAGGGGAAATACACCACCTGAAATCTCTTGTCTGCGGCGGATGCAGGCGGTTGGCAGGCCATATCGACGGCCCCTAACCCCACCCGCTCCTGGACCACGGTATAGTCTCCCAGGGCGCTGGCCGGATAGATCTTGGTCTTGATCTTCCCTTCCGAAGCTTTCTCAAGGGTTTCCGAAAACCAGCGCAGATCTTTGTCTATCGCCGTATCCTGCGGGCGGACATGGGAGATCTTGAGGGTCTTTGCCTGCACCATGGTGCCCAGGCACAGCGCACCTATCACCAAAAACAGGATTCCAAGTTTGCTTGTTGTTCTCATGTCATTGCTCCTTGTGTGTATTGTTGGGTTTAGTACCCGAATAATCCGGGGAAGAATAACGACAAACTCGGCCAGAGTGACGTTAAGAAGACCACCGGAACATACCCGAAGATGATCAGGATCATTGCGGGCTTGATCACCTCAGAAAACTCCACCTTGCCGATTCTCATGCCCAGGTAGAGGATGCTGGCATAGGGAGGGGTTACCCCTCCCATGGCCGTGTTTACGCCCATGATGGCGGCAAATTGCACGGGACTGACACCGATCGCCTCCATGAGCGGGAGCAGGAGGGGGGCGATCAGGATTATCGCGGTGACGTCGTTGACGATCATGCCCACGAAAAACAGCAGGAAATTGATCAGAATGAGCAGCAGTATTTTATTCTGGGTGATGGTGAACACCCCCTGGACCAGCGCCTGGGGCACATCTTCCATAACGAAGATCTGGCTCAGCATCAGGCTGAAAACGATCATCACCATGATCGCCCCGACCGCAGTCGCCGAACTTTTTGCCGCCTCGAGAAAGGTTTGCAGGGTCAGGCCTTTGTAGATCAGAAAACCAACCGGTATTGCATAGATTACCGCCACGGCTGCCGCTTCGGTGGGAGTCATGATACCCCCGTAGATTCCTCCCAGTATGATGAGCGGCATGATCAGCGCTGGAATCGCCCTGGTGGTGCAGGAGACCCCTTCCTTAACGGCTTCCGGGAGCTTTTGGGGAGGATCGAGGACGAGCGGAAACTTGCGCGCCATGATCAGATTGACCACCGAAAACAGGAGGGTGATCAGGAGCCCTGGACCGAGGGTGGCGAGAAAGCAGGCCAGGATGGAGGTGTCGGTTACCCACCCGTAAATGATCATGGTGACACTCGGTGGGATAAGGAGTCCAAGGATAGACGAGTTGGCTACCAGCGCGGTAGCGTAGCCGCGGGGATACCCCTTTTCCGCCATTTCCGGAATCAGCAGCGGTCCGGTTGCTGCAACCCCGGTCAGGCCGCTGCCCGATATTGCACCGATGATGGCGCAGCTCACTGAGGCGACAACCCCGAGCCCGCCCCGAATCCTACCGACGAAGATGTTTACGAATTTCAGCAGGCTCGCGGCTATGCCGCTTTCGCTCATCACCGTGCCGGCAAATACGAAAAGCGGTATGCAGAGCAGGACCGGGTTGGCCAATTGGGTGAAACCCCAGACCATGGTTCCCTGCATGGTCGCACCGCCGAATATGCACATGGTCATCAGGGCGCCGCCGAAACAGAACGGCAGGGGGACGCCGAAACTGAGCATCGCCACGAGAACGCCGAGCGCGATGAGGGAGATGGTTACGATTTCCATAGTTATGCTCCTTTCTGCACACTGGGTTCAGTGAACAAGCGCCGGGCGTTTATCACCAGATACCAGGCTGCGTAGAAGGTCATCAGCACCAGCCCGATGAAGAGTGCGCATTCGGCGTAGAACGTCGGTATATAAAGCGTCGGGCTTTCTTTCCAGACGCGCAGTGCGTAGCGGAAATAATCATAGGCCCAGAAGGTCAGCCAACCTGCGACTATCAGTGAGAGGAGGTCGGCAATGACCCTGACGATCAGCTTGGCCCGGTCGGTCTTCAGGAATACGTCGAGTACGTTGGCCTTGATCTGGGTGTCTTCGCGGGAAGCGTTGACGCTGCCCAGGAAATAGAGCCACAAGGTGGGGTAGACGAGAAGCTCCTCCAGGCCCATGACCGGAAGTTCGAGAATATAGCGCATGACCACCTGGTAGAATTCCATTGCGGCCACCGTACTTATCAACACAGTCAGCGTGTACTTGAAAAACCGTTCCATGGTGTGCTCCTCAATTCTGGTCGGTCCTGATATGCATGTTTGTTACCTATGCCGTGCTGTTATGGTGTTTCCGCGAGAAGCGTGATTTATCTCATCTGTTGCCGGTTTCGATATAGTCCATGAATTGTTTCTTGGACATATGCTCCAGTCCGAGGTTTTTCAGGGTCCGGCCCTTGGCAAAGAAATCCTCCTCCACGAGATAGCATCCGAGCCTGGCGATCAACTCCATCCGCGGTGTCTGCGTTCCGGCAAGTTTGGCCAATTCGATCATCGGCACCAGTCCGGTCGGGATGTCCTCGAGGATGTATCGGGTCTTTAAATCCTTCTGCCCGGCGATGCCGTTATAGGCGGGGTTGCTTCTCACCGTTTCGGTCAGCGTGGGCTTGTCGACTCCATAAGCGACCCGGTACCATTCCAGTATCGGCAGCAGCTGTATGCCGTAAGCCTTGGCAAGATCGATCCGCTCCATATCGAGCTTCTCGACAAAAGCACCGATGCTCGGGGTGATCCCGTCGTAGTAGTACGACCACTGATGCTGGGACTCGATCAGGGAGGTGTTCAGAATCGAAGGAGCGGGATGTACGACGGCGTTGGCATTGCCGAAGCTCGGCTCAAGGACGTTTTTGCCCGCCACCACCTGCGGAAATGCCTCCCTGAAAAGTGCCGCCACCTGCGCCGTGTCGCGAGCCGGCATCGCGGCCACCAGCAGGTCTTTCTTGATGCCGATGATGTTGGCATGTCCCGGCTTTGGGCTTCGGCACGCATAGACCAGGGTATTGGTCTCGGCAAGGGTCACCTGTGCCGAACATCGGTTGTCCTCCAGCACTTGCCGAAATTCCAGAGTGCCGCAGGTCGCCCCCGGGTGGAGGATGACGATCTGGCCATCGCTCAGAACCGGTGCGCATGCCTCGGCGATTGACCGATGTGCGGTGGCCGGTGCGACCACCATGACGATGTCAGCCCCGTCCACCGCTTTGTTGATGTCGGTTGTGGCCAGATCAAGCTTGCCGAAACCCTGAACGGCTCCTTCAACATGGATGCCGCCCTGCTCCGATATGGCGGCAATGGTCTTCTCGAAGATATCGTACAGGCGTACGGAAAATCCCATGATCGACAGGTGTCCCGCCAGAGACTGTCCCCCGTTGCCTCCGCCAATGATTGCCCATTTTGTAGCCGTGTCCACGATGTGCCCCTCTGCTTTGAATTAAGGTTTTACTCTATCCTAGCAATGCTTGTGCCAAACGATGGGGGATGAGAAAGTCATTTTAAATCAATTACATACATGTATAGAGCTGTTCGTTGTATACGGGCGACACAGTTGGTGTGTATTATTTTGATACAAGATATAGAGGACAACCGCAATCAAGGGCCACGGCGAGACCTGCAGGCCCGGGTGTATTATTTTGATACATGAACAATTATGAGACAGGAGCGCGTCTCTCATTCCTGCATATTCATCGTCGCGCACTATCCCCGCCGGCGAAGGGAAGGACATCAAGGCGCTGTTCCAGAAGCAGTTTGGGGCTTTGAAACTGACGGCCTAAAAGAGCCGTTACAAGCCATTACAGGCGAACTGCCATCCACGATCAACCGATGGATGGACAGATCACCTTGAAAGGAGAAAGTCCTCGAGCACGGCATTGAATAGATGAGGTTTCTCCAGATGCACGGCATGTGAACAACCGGGGATGACCGCAAGCTGTGCGCCGGGGATCTGACGCCACAATTGTTCAGGTTGATCCCACAGGTAAGCACGGTCGGAATCGCCCCACAAGACAAGCGTTGGCACAGCAATCTTGGGTAATGCGGACAAACCGGACCAACTCTCCATGGCCGTTAGTCCTGCCAGTATCGCCTGCAGCGAGGCTTTAACCGCCAATTCCTCACAAACAGGGTAGTGCTCGGCCATCTCTCCCTTCACAAACCAGGTTGCCGCAATTCGCCTGCCGGTCGCAGAGGCTCCGTCCTCGGAAGCGCGGCGCCTGGATTCCTCGATCGGTTCGAAGCGTCCGGGCATCATGCCGATCGGTCCGGTTCCATAGAGAACGAGACGTTCGATTCGCTCCGGTGCCCGTGCCGCCATCTCCTGGACGATCATGCCCCCCATGGAGTGGCCGAGCAGATGAAAGTGCATGATGCCGAGGCCGGCAAGTTCATCCAGCACGAAATCAGCGTAATCTCCAATCCGCTCCGGTGCCTCCAACCCGCTTTTCAAACCGAAGCCGGGAAGGTCGACCGCGACCACCTCGAAGTACCGGGAAAAGGCAGCTGTCTGCGCCGCCCATTGAGCACTTCCTCCCAGAAAACCGTGTACCAATACCAAGTTCTTCATCATGACCATAAACAGAGCAGGCTGCCTGCGGCGATTGCTGTAACCCGGCGGGCTATGATCAGACTCCCAGGCTGACGACTGGAATCACATCTTGCCCTTCCAGGGCACCACCTTGCGTTCGACCAGGCGCATCAGCAGATCAAAGAGATAGGCAATGCCGGCAATCACGATGATCCCCATGATGACCACCGCCGTCTGCAAAAATTGCGAAGCGGAAAGCACCATGTAGCCGATACCCCGGGTAGCCGCAACCATCTCGGCCGCCACCAGCGTCGTCCAGCCGAAACCGATGCCGATCCGCATCGCCGTGAGGATTTCCGGCATCGCCGCCGGCAGGATGACGTGGCGCAGCACCTGCCAGCGCGTCGCGCCGAATGAGTAGGCGGCATGAATCTGCTCGATGGCGGCGGAGCGTACACCAGATCGTGCTCCCAGGGCCACAGGGGCAAATACTGAAAGAAATATCAGCAATACCTTGGAGGCCTCACCGATGCCGAACCAGATGATCATGAGCGGAAGGTAGGCAAGCGGCGGGATCGGCCGGTAGAATTCAATGGGTGGATCGAAGATGCCGCGTATTAATGGGCTCATGCCCATGGCAAGGCCCAGCGGGATGCCGATAACACAGGCCAGCAGAAAGGCTCCGAATACCCGGCCGGCTGAAATGAGGATGTGGAGCCACAGCGGGGACCCGGTAAATCCCTCCTGCCAGACGCTGATGAATTTTGCCACGATGCTCTGGGGTGACGGAACAAACAACGGTTTAATCCAGCCCATGGTCGTGATCAGCCACCAAATAAAGAGCAGTACGGCGATGGTAGCCAGGCTGAGCATCATGGTGTCCCCCGACCCTGGAACACCATAGATCTCTCCGGGCTTGGTCGGACGTTCTTTTGCCAGCCTCGCGATCAGACCAGGTTTGGCTGGCGGGGTTGCGTTCAGGTGCTTGTCATGTTTATCCTTCATACCGCCTCCTCATCTGCGAAGATGATCGCTAACACTTCCTCGCGAATTTGGATGAAGTCCGGCGAAGCCTTGACCGTTCGGGCACTGATCCCCTCCAGGAACTGCCGTGAGAACGGCAGGTCGAACTGATGGGTTATCCGGCCCGGTCGGGGCGACATGACGACCAGGCGGGTTCCCATGAACAGCGCCTCCTCGACGCTGTGAGTGATAAAGAACACAGACTTGCCCGTATCATGCCAGAGGTGCAGGATAAGTTCCTGGGCCTTTTCCCTGGTCAGCGCGTCGAGGGCGCCCAAAGGTTCGTCCATCAGCAGCAGTTTCGGGTCGCAGGTGAGCGCCCGGGCGATGCCGACACGCTGCTGCATGCCGCCGGAGAGAGCATAAACCGGCGAATTCTCGAAGCCGCTCAAGCCGAGCAGCGCTATGAAATGATCGGCCACTTTGTTGCGTTCGGCCTTGGCGTGACCCTGCAGCATCAGGCCGAACTCGATATTGTCACGAACGTTCAGCCACGGCAGCAGGGCATGCTTCTGGAAAACCACCGAGCGGTCCGCACCGGGGCCCTCAACCGCGGTGCCGTCCAGCAGGATTCGGCCCTCGGTCGGGGCCAGAAACCCGGCGATCAGGTTGAGCAGTGTCGACTTGCCGCAACCGGACGCCCCGATGGTCACGACGAAATCGCCATCATCCATGGTGAGGTTGATCCGTTGCAGGGCTTCCGTAGGCGGTCTCCCATCAGTGCCGGGATATATGACCGTTGCGTTTTCAATATTCAGGCTCATGTCGGTAATTCTCTCCCCTGCCGGCCGGTGGTCCCGCCCTCGATCCGGAGGGCGGGATTTAGAGCACGTTGTTGTCGGTGGATTATTTTACGGCAGCTTGCAGATAGTCGATGTTGATGGCGGCCGAGTAATCATCGGCAACCTTGTCGAGACGTCCCGCCGACTTCAGGAATTCTGCGGTGTCTTTTACCGCCTTGGCGATACCTCCTCCCATCCAGGCCGCCTCGAGCTGTTCAGGTAAGGGCAGGAATTTATAGCCCTCGAGGGTCACCGGGACAGCCGCCGGGTCGGCCCCCGTCTGCGCGGCAATCGACTTGATCTGGGCACTGTCCGCCGTCCAGGCAGCCTTGTCCTTGAGATATTCAAGGTTTGCGGCATCGACCGCTTTCATGAAGGCGATCAGGGCGTCTTTGTTGTCAGCCGCAAATTTCTTGTTGACGACCCAGACATTGAAAGTCGGATATCCCCATTCGGCCACCTTATCGGCACCAACGAGGCGCTCACCGGTTTTCAGGATTTCGGTTTGAGCCGGCGGCCAGACGAAGGCCGCATCGATCGCGCTCTGTTGCCAGGCAGCGGTGATCTGATCCGGCGGCATGCCCATGATGGTCAGGTCATTTTCGCCGATGCCGGCATGCTTCAAGGCTCCCATAAGCGAGAAATGGGCCGTCGATCCGATCGGCGTCGCGACCCGTTTGCCTTTCAGATCGGCCAGTTCCTTGATGCCGGCGCCATTGCGGACAATCAGGGATTCCGACTCGCCGATCACATAATCGAGCATGAATGCCTCGAAGTCGACCCCCTGGGTTGCACCGATGGCAAACGGCGAAGACCCGAGTTCGGCCAGCAGGACGTCGCCTGAGGCCATCGCGGCAATCACATCGGTTCCCGAGGCGAATTTGCGCCAGTCGATATCCCAGCCGGTAGCCGCTGCCAATTTACCGTCATGGGCGGCCATCTGAACGGGGACCGGGTCGCCGAAGGTACCGATGATCACCTTGTCGGCGGCGTGAGCCGCCACCGTCGTGAGACCGCATACAATCAGACTGCTGAGAACGAGTTTCAAGCCTTTGAGTTTCATTGCTATCCTCCCTTGAATAAAGGTTTGATTTTTTAGGGCCGGAATTCGCACTATTCTGCTCCTTCGGCCTTGTTTTAAAGCTCCCCCAGGAGCCCCAAGCAAATCTCTAGTCCTGAAAAATCCTACTGTTTCGTTTCAATCCGGCAGTGCCGGGTTCTGTTCGAACCAATTTTATCCATT
>JAJDNR010000161.1 GCA_022340565.1 Desulfofustis sp. | reverse complement strand
AAAAGCATGGTTAATAAAACGACCACCTGCTAAAGCAGGTGGTCGTTTAGTTTTAAATAAAGCGTGCCATCGGCTATCATTGCCTGTAATCCGGATTTAATTGCCTCCCTCGTTGCGATTAATAGCAATGGGAACTTATTGCTGTCAGTTCTCATTCATATCAGCGTGTATGTTTTTGCTGCAAAAGGGTATAAGGTATTTGATTTCTGGACATGTCTGAAAAAAAATATCACGCCTATTTATACGGGTAGATATAAACCTATAAACAGTTAGATAAAAATTATTTCATGAAAAAGGATAAAATATGATGAAGAGTTATCGAAAAGAATTGTGGTTCGAAATACCCAGTAGAAGGGGATTTGTAAATATCACCCCTGATGTGCAGAAATGTCTTGAAGAAAGTCAAATCAGAGAAGGGCTCATACTCGTTAACGCGATGCATATTACTGCTTCGGTGTTCATCAACGATGATGAACCTGGGTTGCATCATGATTACGACGTGTGGCTGGAAAAGCTGGCGCCGCACGAACCGGTCGGTCAGTATCGCCACAATGGCTACGAGGACAATGCCGATGCCCATATGAAACGGCAGATCATGGGCAGGGAAGTGGTGATCGCGGTTACCGACGGCAGACTCGATTTCGGAACCTGGGAGCAGATCTTCTACGGGGAATTCGACGGGCGCAGGAAAAAGCGGGTACTGGTGAAAATCATCGGTGAATGAACATGCGGGTGCGGTTCGCCCGTCGAATTGAAACCCTTCAGAAAGGGCCTGCAGATCACAAATATATTTTCCCTATAAACACCTTACAACGGTAAGATATATCTTTTACCTTACTTGGCGGATGAACATTAGATGTGAGGTGTGAAACGTGCGTCTGCATGGTTCAGTACCCCCAGGTTCCCATGGCATCGGCTAATCGTTCTTCCGTTGACAGATTCGATGGGTGATAAATTCGAGTAGTCCTTCATGTACCGCGTACTCGAGCACCGGTGTGAAAATCGGCAGACTGAAACGGTGGGATGAATCGAACTTCACCATATCCTTCTCGGTGGTGATGAGTGCTGAGCAGCAGTTTTTCCTGGCCTCTTCGCATATCAAAGAAATGTCTTTCTGTCGGTAGGCATGGTGATCGCCGAAATCCCTGGTCGCCATAACATCGCAGCCAGAGGATTCGAGCATCCGGTAGAAGCGTTCGGGGTGCGCAATACCTGAAAAGGCGAACAGCTTGGGGTCCACATCCGTCATGTCGATCTTTTTCATATCTAAGGATGGCCCATTGAAATCGTACCTGATGCATGACGAGAACGATCGCGACAGCCTGAAACTCTCTTTATCCGGAAATTTCTCCAGGAGGAGCTGTTCAATGGAAGCTGCCCGGTCCTGGTTGTCTTCTCGAAGACCGGTGAGGACAAAGGCGTCGCAGCGAGAGAGGGCGGTGACCGGCTCTCTCAGTTCGCCGCCGGGAAAAACCCTGCTGTTGCCGGCGAAATGATCGATATCGAACAGCACCAGGTCGATATCACGGTAGAGGCTCAGATGCTGGAAGCCGTCGTCGAGCAGGATCAGGTCGGCGCGGTATGCTTCAACGGCTTGGCGCGCCGGCAGCGCCCGTCTCCTGCCGGTCGCAACGATCGCTGTGGGAAGCTTTCTGGCCATCAGCACCGGTTCGTCCCCGGCATCCCGGGGCGTCATCAACAGCTGCTCGCCGTCGCAGACGATATTGACCGGGGCCCTGGATTTGCCTCGGTATCCCCTGCACACGATCGCCGGTTTGAAGCCGCGCTCCCCGAGCAGCCGGGCAAGGTAGATGATGAACGGCGTTTTACCGGTGCCTCCCATGGTCAGATTGCCGACCGAAACAACCGGCACACTCAGTCGGTGCTGTTTGAAAATCCCTTTCCGGAAGAACCAGGCCCGGGCTTTCATGGCCGATCCATAGAACGGGCTGAGCGGCCTGCCCAGAAGATACAGTCTGTTTTTGGTCTGTTGATCCATGATCCGATGACGACGAAGCCTGGTTACCCAGTGGTGAAATACCATGACTCTCTATATATGAAAGTTGCGATGAAAACGCAAAATCCAATTGTTTCATAAGTGTGGTACCGGCGAAGATCATATATATCGACCAGGAGGGTCATTCTTTTTGCAAAAAAATCAGTAAATGACTAATATCATCTGATGCCGGATTCACCGGCAGAATCGGAATTCATTTGTCCAGGGCGTGAACGAAGTAAAAAATAATTCAATCAGGGAGGAATGTATGAGCATGTCTTTAAACAGAAAAATCGTTGCCGCGGCTGCAGGCTTGATGTTGGCGATAGCCGTCCCGGTTGCCGGCGTTGCCGCTGACACCCTCAAGATGGGCGTGGTCGGGCCTCACAGCGGCGACCTCGCATCGTATGGTCTGCCCAGCGTCAACGCAGCCAAGATTCTGGTTGAACAGATCAACGCAGCCGGCGGAATCAACGGTAAGCAGATCGAACTGCTCATCGAAGATACGGTCTGCGATGCAAAAACCGCCACCGACGTTGCAACCAAGCTCGTTTCCGACGGAGCCCAGTTCGTTCTGGGCGGCATCTGCTCCGGTTCCACCAAAGCAGCGCTGCCGATCTACCTGGATGCAGGCATCCTGGTGATGTCGCCTTCCGCCACGAACCCGGGCCTGACCCAGAGCGGCGACTACCCGAACTTCTTCAGGACCATCGCGCCGGACGACGCCCAGGCGCAACTCGACGTTGACTTCGCGATTGACAAAATGGGCTACAAAAAAATCGCCGTTGTCCACGATAAAGGCGATTACGGTAAAGGATTTGCCGAGTTCGCCAAGATGTTTATCGAAAAGAATGGAAACGCCGAGGTTGTGCTCTTCGAAGGAGTGACTCCCGGCGCAGTCGACTATTCAGCCATCGTTCAGAAGATCAAGCAATCCGGCGCAGAGACCGTCATGTTCGGCGGCTATCATCCGGAAGCCTCCAAGATCGTGACGATGATGAAGAAAAAGAGACTGGACGCGTCCTTCATCTCCGATGACGGTGTGAAAGACATTACCTTTATCAAAGTTGCCGGAGAATTTGCAGAAGGCGCCTATGCTTCAGGTCCCATGGACACTTCCAGCAACCCGCTTTCCAAGGCAGCTGTCGAAGCTCACAAGAAAGAATTCGGATCCGATCCGGGTGCCTTCTACGAGAACGCCTACAGTGCCGTTCTGGCAATGGCTAATGCCGTAAAAGTTGCCGGTTCAACCGATCTTGAAGCCTTGAAAAAAGCGCTGCAGACCGAAAAAGTCGACACCCCGGTGGGGACCATCTCGTTTGACGAGAGAGGTGATGCGATCGGCGTCGGTTTCTCTGTCTATCAGGTTCAAAACGGGACCTTTGTAGAACTCAAGTAGGTTCAGCACCGCTTCAATACTTACCTGGAACGGACCCTCCACCGGTCTGTTCCAGGTAATTTTTTAGGTCTCACATGGATTATTTCATAGAACTCCTGTTCAGTGGATTGACGCGTGGTTCCATCTACGCGCTGATAGCGCTTGGCTATACGATGGTCTACGGCATCATCGGGCTGATAAACTTCGCCCACGGTGAGATCTATATGATCGGTGCCTTTACCGCCTTCATCGTTGCCACCATCCTGTCCATTCTTGGCTTTCCCGCTCTGGCGATCATCGTTCTGGCCGGCCTGGCCGCGGTTGTCTGGTCGGCCTCCTACGGCTATACGATCGAGAAGATCGCCTACAAGCCGCTGCGGCATGCGCCGCGCCTCTCTCCGCTGATCAGCGCGATCGGCATGTCGATGTTTCTGCAGAACTATGTGCTGCTGGCCCAGACCTCAGATTTCCTGCCGTTTCCGCAGCTCATTTCCGATTTTAATTTCATGGAGCCCGTCGCCCATATCGTCGGCTCGACTGACCTCGTTATCCTGGTGACCACCACGGTGGTGATGATCTGCCTGACGATTCTCATAAAATACACCAAGATCGGCAAGGCCATGCGGGCGACTTCCCAGGACCGGATGATGGCGATGCTGGTGGGCATCAATGTCAACCGGATTATCTCGGTGACGTTCATCATCGGCTCCTCGCTGGCTGCCATCGGCGGCATGCTGATCGCCTCGCATATCGGCCAGATCAATTTTTACATTGGTTTTATCGCTGGTATCAAGGCCTTTACCGCCGCGGTACTCGGAGGGATCGGCTCGATCCCCGGGGCGGTGCTGGGGAGTGTCGTGCTTGGACTGACCGAGAGTTTTGCCACCGGCTACGTATCCAGCGACTACGAAGACGTATTCGCGTTTTCCCTGCTGGTGCTGATCCTCATTTTCAAACCGTCGGGGATCCTCGGAAAAGCAGACACACAAAAGGTGTGAAGCCGCCATGATAACGTTTCAGGAACTAAAACGATCGTTCTTCATCTCGCTCTGGTTCGTATTTCTGACCTTCCCGATCATGGTGATCCGGGTGGACTCCATTGAAAAAACGGTCCAGTGGCGCTGGATGAACATGCTGTACGTGGCGGTGGGCGCCTTCATCCTGTCACTGATCTTCCGCTACATGATGAGGCGTAAAGAGGGACAATCCGCCGACGACGACGAGGAAACGAGCACATCGGACCAGCACCTCATTCACCGGTGGCTCACCGTTCCCAGATACCGCAATATCATCTACGGGGTGATGCTCACCCTGGCACTCGTCCTTCCCCTTGTCTTCTCAACCTATCAGACCAGCATCATGACCACGGCGCTGCTCTACGTGGTGCTCGGACTCGGATTGAACATCGTGGTCGGGCTCGCCGGACTGCTCGATCTCGGCTATGTGGCGTTCTACGCGGTGGGGGCGTACACCTACGCGCTGCTCTATCACTTTTTCGGCATGAGCTTCTGGATCGTGCTGCCGCTCGGGGGGATGCTGGCCGCCGTTTTCGGTATTCTGCTCGGTATTCCAGTGCTGCGCCTGCGCGGAGACTACCTTGCCATCGTGACCCTCGGATTCGGAGAGATCATCCGGCTTATCCTCGAGAACTGGGGCGAGTTTTCCCAGGGGCCGAGCGGCGTGTCGAACATCCCCAGACCGTCTTTCTTCGGCATCGACATGTCGCTGGATACGGCGCTGATCTATATCTACTACTTGATGATCGCGTTCGTGATCTTCACCATTTTCATCGTCAACCGCCTGCAGAATTCGAGGCTCGGCAGGGCCTGGGTGGCATTGCGGGAAGATGAGATCGCCTGCCAGGCGATGGGCATCGACAAGATGAAGACCAAGCTTGCCGCTTTCTCCCTCGGCGCGTTCTGGGCCGGGATCGCGGGAGTCATCTTCGCCGCCAAAACGACCTTTATCAGCCCGCGAAGCTTTACCTTCATAGAATCGGCCATCATCTTGTCTATTGTCGTGCTCGGCGGCATGGGCTCGATCATCGGTGTCATCATTGGCGCGATGGTCCTCATTCTGCTGCCCGAATATCTCCGCTTCCTCTCCGAATACCGGATGCTCGCCTTCGGGGCGATCCTGGTCTGCATGATGGTGTTCAGACCTCAGGGTATCATTGCCAGCGTGCGGCGCACATATACCTATAACAAAAAGGAAACCGCAGACGGTGAGGGCGCTTAGCATGGCACAACCGATTTTACACGTTACCGGCCTTACCATGGATTTCGGCGGGATCAGGGCGCTCAACAACATTGACCTGGATGTGAACGAAGGCGAAATCGTCGCGCTGATCGGCCCCAACGGCGCCGGTAAAACGACCTTTTTCAACTGCGTAACGGGCATTTACCAACCCACCAAGGGCGAGATTAACGTTTACAACAAACACAAGGGCAGGCAGATCAGTCTGTTGGGCATGAAGCCCAATCAGGTCACCCAGCAGGGTCTGGCGCGCACCTTTCAGAACATCAGGCTGTTTTCGCAGATGACCGTGCTCGAAAACGTGATGATCGGCAGGCACTGCCGAACCAAGTCGTTTATCATCGGGGCGCTGCTGAGGGATAAAAGAACCCTGCGCGAGGAAGAGGAGATCATCCAGAAAAGTCATCAGATCCTCGAGAAGATCGGTCTCACTCGGTACGAGAACGAGTTCGCGAAAAATCTCCCCTACGGAGCCCAGCGGCGCCTCGAAATCGCCCGGGCCCTGGCCACGGAACCGGTGCTGCTGCTCCTCGACGAACCGGCTGCCGGCATGAACCCCCAGGAAACCATTGAGCTGGTCAGCCTGATCCAGGAAATCGCCGCCGAAGGGCAGTCGATCCTTCTCATCGAGCACGATATGAAGCTCGTCATGAGCCTTTCCGAGCGTATCTTCGTGATGGACTACGGCAAGAGAATCGCCGAAGGAACCCCGGAAGAGATCCGCCACGACCCTGCCGTTATCAAAGCCTATCTTGGTGAAGAAGTAGATGCTTAAATTAGAGAAAGTTCAGTCGGGATACGGAAATATCCTCGCCGTCAAAGGCATCAGCCTGGAGGTCAACGATGGTGAGATCATCACCCTGATCGGCGCCAACGGAGCGGGAAAAAGCACCACCCTGCTGACCATATCCGGAATCGTACCCTGCCGGTCCGGACGCATCCTGCTCAAAGGAGAGGAAATTCAATCCCTGGAGAGCGATGCGATCGTGAAGAAAGGGGTCGTCCAGGTGCCGGAGGGGCGGCATATTTTCCCCCAGCTGTCGGTTCAGGAAAACCTTGACATGGGTGCCTTCATGCGTACCGACCCGAGGAAGGTCAAGGACGATCTCGACTATGTCTATTCGCTGTTCCCTATCCTCAAGGAGCGGCGGCACCAGGACGGCGGCACGCTGAGCGGCGGTGAACAGCAGATGCTGGCGATGTCGCGGGCGCTGATGGCCCGGCCGCAGCTGCTGCTGCTCGATGAGCCGTCGATGGGACTGGCGCCGCTGATCATCAAACAGATCTTCGAGATCATCCAGAAAATCAATCAGGAGAGCAATACCACCATTTTCCTCGTTGAACAGAACGCCAATCTGGCTCTGCAGGTTGCCAATCGCGGCTACGTGCTTGAAAACGGAAAAATCACCATATCCGGGTCGGCCAAGAGCCTGCTGGAAAATCAGGATATCCGCAAAGCGTATCTCGGGCTTTAGAACAGAGAGACGACGGTATGGTCCCATGAAAAAGCTCAAGGCTGGAGTTATCGGTGTGGGCTACCTCGGGCGCTTTCACGCTCAGAAATACGCGGCGCTCGAGCAGGTCGATCTGGTCGGCGTCGCAGACACTGAAGCGGATCGCGCCAAGCTGGTCGCGGATGAGTGCGGCTGCCGGGCGTTCACTGATTTCAGGGAACTGCTGCCGCTCGTAGATTGTGTTTCGGTCGCGGTGCCGACCAGTCAGCACTTCGATGTCGCCCAGCAGGCGCTGGCCGGCGGCGTCGATGTGCTGCTTGAAAAACCGATGACGGTCACCCTCGAAGAGGCGGATGAGCTGATAGCGCTTGCCGAGGAACACCAGGCCATCCTCCAGGTCGGGCATCTGGAACGCTTCAACCCTGCGGTGCTTGCCCTGAAGCCGTTTCTGACCACCCCGGTGTTCATCGAGAGCAGCAGAATCTCGACATTCAAGCGCCGCGGGGTGGATGTCGACGTGGTGCTCGATCTGATGATCCACGATATCGACATCATCCTGACCATCATCGACTCTCCGCTCAAGACGATCCACACGGTCGGCGCGCCGGTCGTCACCGACACCACCGACATCGCCAACGCCCGGCTGATCTTTGAAAACGGGGCGACCGCAAACATAACCGTGTCCCGGGTGTCGCTTTCCACGGTCAGGAAGATGAGGATTTTCCAGCCAGGCTCCTATCTCAACGTCGATTTTGCCAAGAAGACCATCATGACCATCGAGCTCAAAGGGGAACTGCTCGAGAGCGGCATGCCCCGGCACGAGACCCAGGTCCACTCATTTGCCGGGGAAGACGCGCTGTTCAACGAGATCGCCCAGTTCACCGCTCACGTAAGGGAACGGACAAAACCGGAAGTGTCCGGGGTTGAGGGGCGGCGGGCGCTGGCGGTGGTGATGCAGGTTATTGATCAGATCAAAGCACACCAAAGTCTCGACCTGTATCGGAAAATTCAGGCTGCTGCCGTGAAATGACAGATCAGGTGATGATCGTAGCCGGTGAGGCGTCGGGGGATCTTCACGGAGCACGCCTTGTCGACTCGATGCGAAACCGGAGACCGGAACTGCATTTCTGCGGAATCGGCGGCCCGGAACTCCGGACACGCGGCGTGGAACTGCTGTACGATGCCTCGAAGATCGCGGTGGTGGGATTTTTCGAGGTAGCCCGCCACCTGTCCGATATCGTCAAGGCCCAGAAGATACTGAGACGGCGTCTCGTGGAATCGCCCCCGGGGCTGCTGATCCTGATCGATTTTCCCGATTTCAACCTGCTGCTGGCCCGCAAGGCGAAACGGCTCGGCATCCCCGTGTTTTATTACATCAGCCCGCAGGTGTGGGCATGGCGGTCGGGCAGGGTGAGAACCATCGGCAGACTGGCCGACGCCATCGGCGTCATATTGCCGTTCGAGGAACAGTTTTACCGCCAACGCGGCGTAACCGCCGAGTATGTGGGACACCCGCTGCTCGATTCGGTTCGGGCCATCTACGCCAGAGCGGAATTCTGCCGAATCCATCAGCTGGACGCTGAGGTACAACTGATCGGAATCATGCCCGGAAGCAGAAGCAGAGAGATAGCAGCACTGTTCCCGGTATTTCTCGAAGCGGCGCTCAGGTATCAGGAGATGAGCGATGAACGGCCTACATTTCTGATTCCCCTCGCTCCCACCGTGAAAGAACAGACACTCTACCAGCACGGCCTGTCAGCGTACGGCCCAAAGCTCGAATTCAGCGTAATTTCAGAAGATCGGTATTCGCTGATGGCGGCCTGCGATGCGGTCATGGCCGCATCGGGCACGGCGACGCTGGAACTGGCGCTGCTTGATACCCCGGCGCTAGTCGCCTACAAGCTGGCACCGCTGACTTATCAGCTGGGCAAACTGCTCGTGGACATACGGTATTTCTCGCTGGTCAACCTGATTGCTGGTGAAGCGGTCGTACTCGAACTGCTCCAGCATCAGGCCACCCCCGAAGCCATTGCCGGCGAGCTGCAGAGGCTGATCGCCGATGACACACGGAGAAAGAAGGTGTTCTCGGGATACCTGAAGGTCAGGCAGGCTCTCGGTCAAAGCGGGGCTTCGCAACGGGCGGCAGACCTGGTCCTGCGGGTTATGGAGCGAAATTCGTAAATGAACGACGACAACCGGGTGCCGGAGACCGTCGAGATGGTGATCGACGGTGTTCTCGATCTGCACACCTTTTCACCCAAGGATCTGAAGCATCTGATCCCCGATTATCTTGACGCCTGTCTGCAAAAAAACATCACCGAAGTTCGCATCATCCACGGAAAAGGCAGAGGCGTATTGAGGCGCACGGTCCATTC
>JAJDNR010000158.1 GCA_022340565.1 Desulfofustis sp. | reverse complement strand
ACCACCCCGCGTGAATCAGGGCGGCCTCCCACGATCACCGGCTTGCCGACAAGTTCCGGGTGGTCGAGCTGTTCGACGGATGCATAGAACGCATCCATATCGATGTGGATTATTTTGCGGAATTCACTCATACCGGTTGCTCTCTGCGGCATCAGCGTATAAAAATGGAGGTACCCCTAAAGATTGTCTTGTGGCCCAAAGGCAGCGTGGCGCATGAAAATTCTATCCTCAACAGCTCAGGCGTGTACCTCCGGTAAAATTTCCCTGTCTGGTTTGATTTCGTGCCACAATCCTCATTTTTGCAGGCAGCCTGGGTTCACGGAGAATCGTATTCAAACCGAGGGACCTGTGATATCTAACCGTAACCGGGCACGCCCGTATAATAGCCAATTTACCGGAAGATCAACATGAAAAAACTGGAGATTCTCAGGTCAACGCCGCTGTTCAACGGGCTGGGGGATGATGAATCGGCGGTGGTAGCCCGGCTGGTTTTTGAAAAAAGCTACGCAAAAGGCGAGTCCATCTTCTTCGAGGGCGACGAAGCCGACGGGTTTTATATCGTTGGAAGCGGCAGTGTCAAGGTATTCAAGATGAATCCGGCGGGCAAGGAACATATCCTGCACATCTTCGGTCCCGGCGAGCCGGTTGGGGAAGTCCCGGTCTTCGGCAACCGTCCCTTTCCCGCTTCCGCAGAGGCGATCGTCGACACGCGGATGCTGTTTTTCCCGAAACCGGCGTTCGTGTCGCTGATCGAGCAGAACCCGTCGATTGCGATGAACATGCTTGCGGTACTGTCGGCCAGACTCAGGCAGTTTTCCAGCCAGATCGAGAACCTGTCCCTCAAGGAGGTGCCCGCCCGTCTGGCGGGATATCTGCTCTATACCCTCGACGAGCAGGGCAACGACAACGTGGTCGACCTGCCGGTGTCCAAAGGCCAGCTGGCCAGTCTTCTCGGCACCATCCCGGAGACGCTGTCGAGAATCTTTGCGAAGATGAGCGAGGAGGGATTGATCCGAGTGGAAGGGCGCTCTATCACGATCCTCGACCGGGGCGGCCTCCTCGACCGCGAGTGACGGAGGTCAAAGACTGATCTGCGCGATGGACCGCTGGTACTGGTGAGTGAAGATGTAGGTTTTATCCTTGACCGTTACCTGCGGAACCAGGTGATGCTTTTCGAACAGGTCGTATCCTTCTTTTAGATTCGTCCAGAAGGCGGCCCATGGTGAAGAGCGGTTGAGCTTCATATTTTCGGCGGTCATCCGAAACGGGAAGATATGAACCTGAAACGCATCCTGACCGTTGGCCAGGGCGGCGTTGGCGAGCGTGTAGATTTCGTCCATGTAATAATCGGTCATCGCAAAACAGCCGGCTGACGAACAACGTCCATGGATCATCAGCGCAGAGCCGCTGCGTTCCCAGGCCTGGTCGTACTCGTTGGGATAGCCGAGATTGAAGGAGAGATGAAAATTGCTCCACGGGTTCATCTGCGCCGAGGTGATGGTATAAAATCCTTCAGGACTCTGCTTGTCCCCGGTTTCCTGTTTCGGCCCGAGGGTGCCCGAGCGATGGCAGATCGCATAGGTCCTGAAAAGCTCGTACCTGGAGCCATCCCGCTGCAGCCATACTTCAAGTTCGTCGGACTGCTTGAAGATTCTGATGAACAGACGATCTCCCAAGTGCATCGATTTGCCGGCCAGCATCTGGCGGAGTCGGGGCAGTGCCCGGAGGTGGGCCTCCAGCGAGGTCTCGCTGATCGGCGGCAGCAGTGGATGAGGCTCGACAGCGGCCGCCTTGATCAGGCCCGGAGTCAGCACCAGCAAGGCGCAGAACATATGGGAAAGTGCCGATAATTTCATGGTGATGGAGTCCGGTCGATACCGTTCAGCGCCACTGTATCAGGGAACAGCCATGTTTGTCCAGACTGTTCAGGCGGCCGCAGGCGAGTTGCGCTGCGACTTGATAAGAACCAAGGCCGGGATTATGGTAATGTACCGGATGGCGGATAAAACTCAAGGTAGCCTGAAGGCACTGTGCCAGGCTGCGTGATGTATCATCGCCTATGATCGACCTTCATCTTCATTCAACCTTTTCCGACGGTACCTTCACCCCCACCGAGCTGGTCCGCATGGCGAGGCAGAGGCACTTGAGCGCCATCTCGATAACCGACCACGACACGGTAGACGGGACCGATGAGGCTATGGCGGCTGGCGAGACCTTTGGGATTCGCGTGCTTTCCGGCATCGAGCTGAGCGTGTTCGACGGAGATACCCACTTTCATCTGCTCGGCTACAACTGCAACTGGAACGACACCGAACTCCGCGATGGTTTGAAAAAACTTCAGGGTTCCCGGCAACGGAGAAACAGCATGATCATTTCCAGACTGCGGGATCTCGGGATAGCTGTGTCGGAGGCGGAGCTGGCCGAGCTGTCGTCCACCGGACAGACCGGGAGGCCGCACATTGCGAGATTGCTGGTCAACAAAAAAATTGTCAAAACCATTGACCAGGCATTCGATCTGTATTTGAAAAAGGGCCGGAGCGCCTATGTCCGCAGATTCATCTATCACGTCGACGAGGCGATCGGACTGATCCACGGCAGCGGCGGCACCGCAGTTCTCGCCCATCCGCTGCAGATCAGCAGTTCCATCGAAATCATCGATACATTGTTGAAACGGCTCAAAGCAAGTAAACTGGACGGGGTGGAGACCTTTTATCCGACCCAGAAAGGCAGGTATCTGAAACAACTGCGCAGGCTGGCCGCTACCCATGGGCTGTTCGAGACCGGCGGCAGCGATTACCATGGGGATATCAGACCGAACACCGCGATGGCCGGCGGAGCGCATGTCAAGATACCGCTCGAACTGCTCGAAGCGATGGATCGATACCACGAAAAGAGGAGAGTAAACCACGCATGAAACCGATGCCGACGATACTGGTTGTCGATGATGAACCGAACTACCTGATTGTGCTGTCCGAACTGCTGCGGGACGAGGGGTTCGAGGTCTTTACCGCCCCCGGCGCCGACGAGGCGATGGCCATCGTTCGCGAGGTGGATCTCGACCTGGTCATAACCGATATGCAGATGCCGGATAAGAATGGATCAGCACTTATGGAGGAGGTAAAGGACCACAACCCGGATTTGCCGGTGATCATCATTACCGCCTACGCCGAGGTAGACAAGGCAGTGGCGGCCATGCAGGCGGGCGCCTTCAGCTATCTGGCGAAACCCTTTTCAAACGATGAGCTGATCGCGACGATTAATCGGGCGGTGAGCCATTACGGGCTGATCAGGGAAAATATCCGGCTTCGCGAGGCGATGAGACAGCGTGCCGGCTTCGCCACGATGATCGGTAAAAACCCGCGCATGATCCAGATCTACGAGTTGATCGAGAAGGTCGCACCGACCCCGGCCTCCGTGCTCATTACCGGAGAAAGCGGGACCGGCAAGGAACTCGTGGCGAAAGCAATCCATGTGAACAGCCCGCGAGAGAAGTATCCGTTCGTTACCGTCGACTGCGCCGCGCTCAACGAAAGCATGCTGGAAAGTGAACTGTTCGGCCATGAGCAGGGGGCGGTCGGAGAAGGTGCGGCGCTTCGCAAGGGGCGGTTCGAGACGGCCAACAAGGGCACCATCTTTCTCGACGAAATCGGTGACATCCCCTTGCCGATCCAGTCGAAACTGCTGCGAATCCTGCAGGAAAAGAGTTTTGAGAGGGTCGGGGGAATCCATACCATCGATGTCGACGTGAGGATCATCAGCGCGACCAACAAGGACCTGAAAGAGGAGGTTCAGCAGGGACGCTTCAGGGAAGACCTCTTCTATCGGCTCAATGTCATTCATCTGGCCTTGCCGGCGCTGCGCGACCGGATGGACGACATACCGCTGCTCGTCGATCATTTCCTGAAAAAATGCGCCGTGAAACTGGGCAGAGAGAAGTTGTCAATTTCTCCGGAGTCACTGCGGCTGCTGGTCAATCTGCCGTGGGAAGGCAATGTCAGGGAACTGGAGAACACCATCGAGCGGGCCGCCATCCTCTGCAACAACGACATGATCGAGGCAGAAGACGTCCAGCCCGAATCGGTGTCGGTGGACCGAACCGCGCAATGGAGCCAGGAGGTCGATATCCTCAACTTCATTCCGGAATCGGTGGAGCTCAACGAAGTACTCTACACCGTCGAAGAACGGCTGTTGAACCGGGCGCTGGAGAATTCCGGGCATGTCCAGGCCCGGGCCGCCGAACTGCTGGGCATCACCAAGAGTCTGCTCCAGTACAAAATGAAAAAGTACGGGATAAAAAAGCAGAAATAGCGATTTGCCAACCCGGATATTTGACGGGTTGAGACGGCCTGGGAGTCAGGAAGACGCGGGGACGGCTAGAGAGCTACCCTGCCTTCCCCGCAAGCGACACGGGATGGCAGGCCGTATCGACTCGCCCGCAGGGTGGAAATTTTGTCTTTTCAGCGTTGCTTCGATACGGCTCAAACGGTCTCAGCGACAGGGCTTGATCTCTCTCCGAAAACATCTGATTGTGCTGTATTTATATGGTTCCGTTTTCCACGAAATGTCCAGGCTAGTCGTGGCTGCCCCAGCTCAGCTTGTTACGCAGGATCGTGAAATAATCGTTTTCGGTGGACACGATCAGCTGCAGCGGATGTTCAGCACGGGCAACCTCGAGTACGTCGCCCACCCGCATCTCCCAGCGCTTCTGG
>JAJDNR010000150.1 GCA_022340565.1 Desulfofustis sp. | reverse complement strand
CGGAGGAAAACGTTATCCTGGTCAAGCGCTTGGCGGTGCAGAAAAACCAGAAGGAGAGCGATCTCCTCGATGTGGTGATGAATGTGGTCACCTTCAACAAAACCGATGAGAGGCCGCGCTGACGAGCCCTGACCCGTGTCCGTCCTGAAACTCAAATATACCCTGCCGCTGCTGGTTATTACGCTGCTCGCGGTCGGCGGAGTCAAGCTGTTCTACCGTGAGGTAGAGCAGTTCCTCCTGGCGGAATCGGCGGATGTCGAGCCGGTCCCGGCCCGGGCGGCCGCTTCCCCGGCGTCGGCCCCGGCCGCCAACGGTGCAAAACCGGCCGACATCTCGGTGATCACCAAGCGCAACCTGTTTGCGTCGCGGACCAATGCGCCGCCGGCAGCGGCCCTGCCACCGTCGCTGCAGGACGCTGCCCCGTCATCGATGGAGGTGGTGCTGATGGGCACCGTTACCGGCACCGACGGGGAGGCGCGGGCGGTCATTTACGACAAGAAGGAGCGCAAGCAGGAACTCTACCAGGAAGGGGACCAGCTCAGGCAGGCGGCGATCAAGCAGATCCTGCGGGGCAAAGTGATCATCACCCTCAACGGCAGAGACGAACTGCTGGACATAGCCGAGGCCCGCACCGTGACTGTCCCCCAGTACGGCAAACCCGGAGTGCCGAGAACCACGTCGAGAAGGGTGGTGGGCAGGCCCGTGGTGCGGGGGCAGGAGCAGACGCAGGTCGGCCCCGGCCCGGATCGACCGGATGAAGCGATCAGCGTGCTGGTGGATCGGGACCTGCAGGAACAGCCCGACGATCAGCGTGCAGCAGAGCAGGGGACCCGGGAAGAGCCTGCTGTTTCAGACGAACAGCCGGAGCTGGAGCAGGAAGAAACGCAGGGCCAGGAGGGACTGCAGGAGCAGGACGGCGTGCAGGAGCAGGAGGGCGGGCAGGAACAAGAGGGAGCGCAGGAGCAGGTCAACCCTGAACAGGGAGCGACGCAGGGGACCGCGGCCTCCCCCCAGGCCCGGCAGCCGGTGCGGCTCAACTCGAATGCCGGCAGGATCATCGTGAAAGGGCGGGTGTCAAATCAGGCGAATTCGCCGTCACCGTGATCTGCCTGAGCTGAGCGCGAAGTTCTTGCACGAGCGGCGCTCCCCGCGTATATCTGGTATAACCATAATGGCAACGCTGAAACAGACGGACATGAATAGAGAAGCATCCATCCGCGAGCGAACGCGGTCTCATTCGCCAATTTTTGAGATGAGACGTTTTACAGACAGGCTGCACGAAACCACGGGGAAAGCGATACGACCCGGCTCACTGGTCCTGCTCATAGTCAGCGGCCTGATGGTTCTTGCCGGCTGCGCCCAGCAGCAGCCCCCGGTCGATTCGACCCCGGCAGGCCTCGCCTCGAGGGTCGACCTGCCGGCCACCTTCACCGGCCGGATCCCGTGCGACGACTGTGAACGGGTCGACATCGTGCTGAACCTGCGACCCGATTCCCTGTACCAGTTGAGAAAGACCTATGTCCAGAGCCGGGGAGGCGGGAGGGTCGAGGCCCAGATGGGGCTGTGGCGTTTCTCCCCCGAGGAGAACCTCCTGATTCTGGGCAAGCAGAAAGGATTGTTGAAGACCTATGCGGTGGCCGGCAACGGCGAACTCAGATTTCTGGATTGGGAGGGGGCCGGCAACGACTCCCAGATCTCCTACAACCTGGTCCGCTCCGGAACCGTGGATCGGTTCGAAGACGTCGTCAAATTGCGGGGCATGTTCTGGGCCGGCGAAGGCGGTGCAGGTTTCGCCGAATGTGCCAGCGGAGTCCGATTCGACATTGAGCCGGGCGGCGATTACCAGACGACCTTCCAGAACTACATGAACACCCCCCATGACCTGGCCGAACCGATGCTGGTGTCGATCCTCGGCAGCGTGCAGCCCGGATTCGACCCGCAGGTGGATTCCGGCAGCATCGTGATCGACCAGTTCAGGCGGTTTTACCCCAATCGGGACTGCGGCGGAAACCTGATCAGGGCCGGCCTGACCGGCACCTACTGGCAGCTCAGCGAGATAGATTCGAAGCAGGTGGTGGTGGATGACGACACCCGCATGGTGTTTCTGAGTTTCAACCCGGACACGAGCATCCACGGGTACGGCGGCTGCAACCGGATATCGGGGACGTACCTGGTCAAGGGCGATGTGTTCCTGTTCAACCGGGGGCCGATGACGAGGCTGGCGTGCCGGGACGGAATGGACGTCGAGAACCGGCTGCTCAGCGTGCTCGACGAGGCCGAGACCTACGCCATCGAAGGCGATGTATTGATGCTGAAAGACCAGAATGAGCAGGTACGGGCGAGGTTCGTTGCCGGCCCCTAGCCAGCCCGATAACCGGCTCAGCACTCGCCGGTCGGCGGCGAAACCGATGATAAAGGTTGAAATAACGCATTTTTGCCGTTAGAAGATGCGAGGGAGTGAACTACACGTGAAAAACCATGGTCGGGCAGATGCCGATCGTCGATTGATGCAATGAGAGCTCGGGTCAATATGGGAATGGCAGGACGCGTGTGCCTTCTGACAGCAGTGCTGCTGGCGGTATCGGCGGGCGGTCCCACGGGCCTTGTCGGCCTGACGTCGGCTCATGGGGCTGAAACCGCTCAGGGGGAGCGTTTCATCACCATCGATTTCGACAATGTCGATATCAACCTGTTTATCAAATATATCAGTGAACTGACGGGCAAGAATTTCATCGTCGATCCGGCCGTCAAGGGCAATGTAACGATCATTTCTCCGACCAGGATATCCGAGGCCGATGCCTATGAGGTATTCGAGTCGGTCCTGGATATCCACGGGTTCACGACGGTCGCCTCGGGGTCGATCATCAAGATCGTGCCGTCGGTGGAGGCCCGCTCGAAAGGTATCGAAACGCTGCAGGCCGGTGATCAGGCGACCCCCGAGGACCGGGTCGTGACCCAGCTGGTGCCGCTGAAATTCACGACTCCCGCGGAGATGCAGAAGATTCTCCAGCCGCTGGTGTCCAAGACCTCGGTCATCATCGCCCACACCGCCTCGGGGATGCTGATCATCACCGATGTGTTGTCCAATATCAGACGCCTCATGGGTATCATCGATGCCCTCGATGTCGAGTATACCCGGGAGGAGATCGTCGTTATCCCGCTCGAATACGCTAACGCGGAGAAGATCGCCAATATCCTCAACACGGTGTTCCAGAAGACGGCGGCCGGCCAGAAAGGAGCGGCGGTGCCGACCACCATCAAGATCGTTCCCTACGAGCGGATCAATGCGCTGATCGTGCTGGCCGAGCCGCTGGATGCCACCCGCGTCAGGAATCTGGTCGCTACGCTCGACACCGAGGCGGAACGCGGCGAGGGCAACATCCATGTCATCTACCTGCAGAATGCACGTGCCGCCGAACTTGCCAAGGTGCTCAACGCCCTCCCCCAGGAACCGAAAGCCGAAGGCGAGGAGGGCGGTAAACAGCCGGCGATCTCCAAGGCGGTCGATATCCTGGCCGATGAGGAGACCAACTCGCTGATCATCACCGCCTCCCGCTCGGAGTTCCTGGTGCTCGAATCGGTGATCAAGAAACTCGATATCCCACGGCGGATGGTCTATCTCGAGGCGCTGATCATGGAGGTCGATGCCGAGCGCAACCTGAATGTGGGCGTGCAGTGGCTCACCGGCGGCATTTTCGACGACGGCACCGGCAAGCTGGTGGCGGGCTTCAGCGGCAGTGACGGCTACGGCCTGATCGGCGGCGTAACCGATCCGGACAACCCGACTCTGCCGCAGGGGTTCACGGTGGGCGTGCTCAAGGAGGGTATCGAGATCGGCGGGGTCACCTTTCCCAACATCACGGCGGTGCTCAATGCCTATCAGGGGGATTCCGACATCAACATCATTTCGACCCCCCAGATTCTCACCACCGACAACAAGAAGGCTGAGATCCTGGTCGGGCAGAACGTGCCGTACATCACCTCCCAGAACACCACCAGCTCCCAGCAGGATTACACCCAGTACGAGTACCGGGACGTGGCCACGAAAATGACGATCACCCCGCAGATCAGCCAGGGGGATTCACTGCGCCTGGAAATCACCACCGAGGTCAGCAGAATCAAGCCCGGCGGCGGGGAGACCGAGTTCCGGCCGACCACCTTCAAACGGACCGCCAACACCACGGTCGTCGTCCGTGACAGCGACACCGTGGTAATCGGCGGCATTATCGGCCAGGATGCTACCGAGGGGGATTTCAAGATCCCGCTGCTCGGCGACATCCCGCTGCTCGGCTGGCTGTTCAAAACCCACAACACCACCGACACCCGGGTGAACATGTTTATCTTCATCACCCCGCACATCATCAAGAATCCCGCCGATATCGCCGGGGTGACGCTGGACAAGGAAGACCGGCTGTCGGTGACGCTGCCCCAGGTGAGAGAAGAGCTTCACCGGCAACCCAACCCGGACAACTCGATCGCCCTCGCCGACCGCGGGTTCAAAATGCTGCAGGAGGGCGATACCCAGGCCGCCAAGGAGTATTTCATCAAATCCCTGGAGTTCGACGACTCGAACCCGTATGCGATGATCAACCTCGGGGTTACGCTGGAACGGGAAGGCAACTACGGGCAGGCAGTCGACATGTACCAGCGGGTGATCGAAACGATCACCGAGGAGGCTGCCAAATCGCCGCAAGGAGTCGGCAGCAGCGATTTGCCGCTGCTGGAGACGGCCCGGCAGAATCTCGACAACGCGACCCTTCAGATGCGCAAGCAGCAGTAGCCGCTGCCGCTGCTCCACCGCACCGTTGCAGGGTGGGGCCTCAGGCAGAGGCGCTGCGTGACCTTCAGGGGATGCCGTGCCGCTTCCGATACCCAGCCATCGCTTCCACACCTTCGGCCTGTCAGTTGCCGTTATCCTCTGCTGCTGTGCGTTCTCGGCGGGGGCGGGTGCGGAGCGGAGCAATCCGCCGGTTCCCGAGACTCTGGGATATGAAATCATCGGGCGGTACCCGCACGATCCCGAGGCCTTCACCCAGGGACTGGCCTGGGATCGGGGACGGGTTGTCGAGAGCACCGGCCTGTACGGAAAATCCTCGCTGCGCATCGTCGATCTGCCGACGGGCCGCGTCACCGCCGCCCGAACCCTGGATGCGGACATCTTCGCTGAAGGGGTTACGGTATTCAATGATACGATCTTCCAACTCACCTGGAAGAACCGGACGATCTACCGCTATCACCGGGAGACGCTCGCGCTTCTCGGGGAGCTCGGGTATTCAGGGGAAGGGTGGGGATTAACCCACGACGGCGTTTCGTTGATCGTCAGCGACGGCAGCGACAGTCTCGCTGTGCTCGACCCGCAGACCCTGTCTCAAACCGGCAGGATCGGCGTTCGTGACGATCAGGGCCCGGTGACCCGTCTCAACGAACTGGAGTATGTCGAAGGGCTGGTGTTCGCCAATGTCTGGCAGACCAACCGCATTGCCGTGATCGACCCCGGAAGCGGCAGGGTGACTGCCTGGCTCGATCTGACCGGGTTGTCGGACCGGCTCGGTACGGACCTTAAGATCGGGGAGTTGAACGGGATCATGTACGATCCTGTCGGCGCCCGCCTGTTTGTCACCGGCAAGTTATGGCCGGCACTGTTTGAAATTAGGCTCACCCGGCCCGGTGAATAGGGCCGGGATGCAGGGACGCTGCGCATCACCGGGGCTGACTGCGGAACAACTCGACCCGGAAATCGATGCCCCGGAAGCTCATGATCAGCCCGTCCTCGGTTATCTCTTTGAGACGCAGGTCCGGTGCCACCGTGTCCCCTTCCCGGACGATCATCGAGTTGATCATGATCATCCGCTTGGCCGGCGTTGACGAGTAGGCATGCCCCCTGAATTTCATTTCCGGGAGCATCGACCGGGTGGAGAACTCCAGTTCCGAGATTAGCGGAAGCTCTTTCACGCTACCCGGCTGACCCCCGGGAACGGGCTGCTCCGCTGCCGGATCCGGGATGCTCCTCACAGAGGCCTGGGCATCGGAGACGATCGCTGGAGGCCGGGTGCCGGGTTCGGCGCTAGCCGCCGATTGGCCGTTCTTGGTATCCTGGTCTTCAGGCGCCCCCGTCCGGGTGCCGATGTGCGCCCGGGCCTGCGTGCTTACCGCCTGTTCAGGATCTGCTGCCGCAACCGGCTGCGGCCCCCCTGCAGCCGGTTGCGGCGCTCCTGCTTGAGCGGGCCCGGAAGTCGCTGACGGGGCAGCCCGCTGTTCGCCTGGTTCATCCCGCAGCGCCAGCCACGCACCGCCGCCCATGATGATTACACTCAGCATCAGAAAGCTGGTGATGATAAGGGCGGGGACGATGCGGTTTTTGCGGGGCGGCAGCGATCGGCCGGAAGGGTGAGGGGACCGGGGCCCTGTCCGCTGCTGCTTGTTGCGTTCCTGTTCGGATTTTTTCAGGGCATCGAGAATGTAGGACATGGCGAATCCGCTTTCAGCTCTTCTGGCTGGTCAGATCAATGGCGCGTGGTCTTCGGGTCAAGACTGCGGCCCCGCGCTACGGCGTGTTTCCCTGCATCGGTGTCCGCTCGCTGCCGGCAGCCCGATCTGCCTGGGTTGTGTTTTCGGTTCCAGCCGCCGAGTCCTGATCGCTGGCGGCAACGCTCTGCTGCTCTTCCAGCTGGTATTGCCGGGTCAGCTGCTGGTCGGATTCGAACCTGTAGTGGTCGGCGGTGGAATCGACCCACAGCGTGACCATCAGCAGGATCGCAAGAACCGCGGTGAGGGCAAGTCTCAGCCGGTCTCCCGGGGTTTTCGACGGTGCGTCTTCGAGGGCCAGCTCGCGGGCTGCCTTTCTGACGATGGCCGCGCTGACCGAGCCCTTCTCATCTACGTAGGCGCCGAGCAGCGAACGGTCGCAGAGCTTGTTGATCAGCCGGGGGATGCCGCCTGACAGGCGATAGATCTCCCGTACCGCCCGGGCGGCGAACAGCTTATTGGATTGACCGCCGCCGGCCACGGTGATCCGGTGCTGTATATATCCGTGAACATCGCGCAGGTTCAGGCCGCCGAGGTGAAATCTTCCGGTTATGCGCTGGCTGATCTGTCTCATGTCATGGCGGGCGAGCATGACCGACAATTCCGACTGACCGAGCAGGAAGATTTTCAGCAGCTTCTGCCTGCTGGTTTCCAGGTTGGTCAGGAGCCGGACCATCTCGAGGACGTCCTTGTCGAGATTCTGCGCCTCGTCGATGATAAGCAGGCTTCGCCGATTCCGCGCATGGGCATCGAGCAGGAAGCGGTTCAGTTTATCGATGTGGCGCTTCACGCCGTTCTGACCGTTTCTGATGGAAATTCGAAATTCATCGCAGATCGCCGCCAGCAGCTCGATCGCCTTGAGCTTGGGATTGAGAATCACCGCCACATCGGTGGTATCGTCGAGCTGCTCCAGGAAACAGCGGCAGATGGTGGTCTTGCCGGTTCCGACCCCGCCGGTCAGCAGGGTGATGCAGCCGTCATCCGAGACACCGTGGTTGAGGTGAGCGAGCGCGTCCTGATGCATTTCGCTCATGTAGAGGAAATCCGGGTTTGGGGAGATGGAAAAGGGGGGTTCGTTGAACCCGAAGTAACGATCGTACATCACCTGGCAGCCGCCCCTGCTGAGAATTTCCGTGCCTGCAGGAAAAAACAAACCTATCCGATAGGGGGCATTATAGGGTAATTGGCGCCAGTTTTCTAATGTTCTTTATTTTCTGTTGTCATTATTACCGCGACTGCGTAGCATAGGCGTGAGCAGCTGCCCGGCCTGGCGGTCAGTCAGGCGGGTTTGCCGAGGAATCCGTTCGATGGTTATGTAAAACATTAATATTTACACATTAGTCATTGTTTAAGCGCATTTTTATCCTGACGTTATACGTCGTTTACTCGGTGCTGCTGGTGGCCGTGCTGCTGGTCGTATTGTTTCCCAAAGACCGGTTCGCGGTGTGGATCGCGGCGCAGGTCGAGGACAAGCTGCCCGGTTTCGCCTGCCGGATGGAGGCGGTCCGCTATGCCTATCCCTTCACGATCAGGCTGGACCGGGTTCGACTGGTGGACGACGCCAGGCAGATCGATATTCCGATCGAACGGGTGACCATCGACTTCAGCCCGCAGTGGCCGCTCGAAGACTTCGATGTATTCGCTGAACTTTACGGCGGCAGCGCCGCATCGCACGTCGCCGCGGATTCGCAGTCGAGGGTTCTGCGCTTGAGAGATGTAAAGGTCGAGGCGCTGAACCTCGAACTCGTCGACTTTCTGCAGAGCAGTCTGGACCGGCAGGTCAAGGGGCTGCTCAGCCTGTCGGGAGGCATGACCATCGACGGTCGGGATCAGGCGGACATCAGATTTTCCGGGATGGTCAGCATCGACGGTTTTCGCACCAAGCTGAGGCGCCCCGTTCTCGGCAGCGCCACTTTCGACTTTCACCGGGTCCAGACCGGCGCGGACATTGACCGTCAACGGATCGAGCTGTCACAAGGGACCTTCTCGGGCGATATGCTGCGCGGCACCTTCTCCGGTACGGTGAATCTGAGCAGGCCGCTGCAGCAGAGCGGCCTGGACATACAGGGCGGACTGACGCCTCAACCGCAATTGCTGAAGCGCAACCCGGCGGTGGCCAGGGCGGCGGCCCGTTTGTACCGGCAATTCCAGAAAGACTCTATTCCGTATCTGGTGGGCGGCACCGTGAAGTTTCCGGAGTTTCGCTTCGCAACGAGCGCTAATCCTGTGGTCAACGAGCTGAACACGTTATGAATATCTCTGCGAGCAACGCAATCGGAAAGCTGCTGATCAGCGAAGCGGGCGTCACCGAGCAGGACCTCAACCAGGCCTATGAAACGAGAGCGAAGACCAGGGACAAGCTCGGCAGGATCCTGGTAAAACAGAAGTCGGTGCGGGAAATCGACCTGCTCAACGTTCTGGGGCGTCGCTTCCGATTCGATGTCCTGACCACGCTTCCTCCGGTCACCGATATCGATTTCACTTCCAGGCTGTCGATTTCCTTCCTGAAGAAAAATCTCATGGTGCCGACCGTGGTCGACGGAGAACCGGCCATCGCGGTGAACGACCCGTACGACATCCTGGTTCTCGACGATGTCCGCAAACACCTGACACTGGAGGGCTGCCCGGTGGTGTTGAGCACCGAGAGCGAAATCATCCGGACCATCAACTCGGCCTATGACATGGTGCAGGACAGCACCGACCAGGTGATTCAGGATATCGACGAGGAGGATGCCGATCAGCTCTTCTCGAAGATCGAGGAGGTGGAGGACCTGCTCGACGACACCAGCGACTCGCCGGTGATTCGGCTGGTCAACCTGATGCTCTCCCAGGCGGTGCGTTCGAAGGTGTCCGACATCCACATCGAACCCTACCAGCACCACGTGAAGATCCGGCAGCGACTGGACGGCGTGCTCTATGACATGTCTACCCCGCCGAAGCACGTGCAGTCGGCGCTGATATCGAGGATCAAGCTGATGGCGAAGATGAACATCGCCGAAAAGCGCCTTCCCCAGGACGGCCGCATCGAGATCAAAGTCGGTAACCGGGACATCGACATCCGGGTCTCGACGCTGCCCACCGTGTTCGGCGAACGGGTGGTCATGCGGCTGCTCGACAAGTCGACGGTCAGGATGTCGCTGACCGACCTGGGCATGTCGCCGCAGTACCTGGAACTCTTTTCGAAGATCATCCATGCCCCCAACGGCATCGTGCTGGTGACGGGACCGACCGGTTCCGGCAAGACCACGACGCTGTACGCGGCGCTCTCCGAGATCAACACTGTAGACATCAATATCATTACCGTGGAGGACCCGATCGAGTACCGGATTCCAGGCATCGGCCAGGTCCAGGTCAACCCCAAGATCGACCTGACCTTCGCGTCGGGGCTGCGGTCGATTGTCAGGCAGGACCCCGATGTGATTCTGATCGGCGAGATCCGCGATTTCGAAACCGCTGAAATCGCGATTCAATCGGCCCTTACCGGGCATCTCGTCTTCTCGACCCTGCACACCAACGATGCGCCGAGTTCCATCACAAGGCTGCGCGACATGGGGCTCGAATCGTTTTTGATCGCATCCTCCATCAACGCCATTCTCGCCCAGCGACTGGTCCGGGTAGTCTGTGAATCCTGCAGGGAGCCCTATGTCCCGGTGGAGGCGGAGCTGAGCAGAATCGGCCTGAGTGGAGACCAGTTGCGCGATGGCACGGTGTTCCGCGGGAAAGGGTGTTCCAGGTGCCTCAACACCGGCTATGCGGGAAGAACCGGTATCCATGAATTCCTGGTCATGAACGAGGAGCTGAAAAAACTGGTTCTGGAGACGGCTGATGCCAACCAGATCAGAAACCTCGCCCGCTCCCAGGGAATGAAAACGCTTCTGCAGAACGGCGCCGACAAGGTGATCGCCGGTCAGACGACGATCGAAGAGGTCTATCGGGTTGCGCAGAGCTGATTTTATACCTATTTATAGTATCTTGTGTTCGATAAATATAAATTAATCAATGTATTTTATTTATATTATTGATATAATGTTTAAATTGTTAATTTATCAGGCGATATACTGACGTGTTTGTCAACCTTCCTGCCCCTCCGATGTACTCCGAAAAACCTCAAGCATGCCAGGTGGTTAGGGTAAAAAATAACGGTTTTCTGCAAAATCATTTTATCGTGTCGATTTTCTGATCTTATTCCTTATTGTATACTATATATTGTAGTTTCTGCTTGTGGGTGCGGAAAATGTAGTGTATATGCATAAAAAGTGACGCGAGCCCGCAGATCCGCGGGACTGCGCGTCATGCTCTTTTATTTCAAGCAGGCATTCTTATATTTTCTGGGTGAATACGATGCTCGAACCTTACAACGAAGGCAGAGGCGGTACGACTCTCGACGGCGGAGCCGTGCAGGTGCTGACGGAAACGGCGGAAACCGTATTGAAGCGGCGCTATTATCTGAAGGATCCTGAAGGCAATCCGGTTGAAAACTGGGAACTGCTGTGCGGGCGGGTGGGCGATGCGGTGGCTGCCGGCAAGGCCAAGCCGAAGAATTACGAGGAATTGCGCGCCCGCTTCTTCGACATGATGTACCGGCTCGATTTCCTGCCGAACTCTCCCTGTCTGATGAATGCAGGCACCGACCTCGGCCAGCTGTCGGCCTGTTTCGTGCTGCCCGTGGAGGATTCCATGGACGGCATCTTCAGTGCGGTCAGAAACGGCGCGCTGGTGCACAAGACCGGCGGCGGCACCGGCTACGCCTTTTCCCGGCTGCGGGCCAAAAACTCGTCGGTGCAGTCGACCCAGGGGGTTGCCTCCGGCCCGCTGTCTTTCGCCGCGGTATTCGATGCGGCCACCGAGACGATCAAGCAGGGCGGCAAGCGGCGCGGCGCCAACATGGGAGTTCTGCGCATCGATCATCCGGATATACTCGATTTTATCGTCGCCAAGCAGGATCAGGATAAATTCAACAACTTCAACTTCAGTGTGGCCCTGACCGATGTGTTCATGCAGGCGCTCGAGGTAGACGGAACCTATCAGCTGATCGAGCCGTCCACCGGTGATGTCATCAGGGAACTGAAGGCCCGTGAAGTCTTCGACCAGATCGTCGACCTGGCGTGGCTCAACGGCGAGCCCGGCGTACTGTTCATCGACAACGCCAACAAGGACAACCCGACCCCGCACCTGGGGGCCTTCGAGGCCACCAACCCCTGCGGCGAGCAGTGGCTGCTGCCCTACGAGAGCTGCAACCTCGGTTCGATCAACCTGGCCCGCTTCGTCAGGGATGAAACGGTCGATTATGACCGGCTCGAGCAGACGGTACGGACCGCAACCATCTTCCTGGACAACGTGATCGACTGCAACCGCTTTCCGATCCCGGAGATCGAGGAGATGACGCTGAAGACCAGAAAGATCGGGCTGGGCATCATGGGGCTGCACGACATGCTGATCCAGATGGCGATCCCCTATGCGAGCGACGAAGGCCGCAAGGTGTCGGCGGAGGTGATGCGATTCGTCAGAGACATCGCCGAGGATGAATCGATCAAGGTGGCCAAGCAAAAGGGGCCGTTCCCCGCCTACGACGAGGCCACCGCCACCTACGAGCCGCGGCGCAATGCGGCCCTCACCTCGATCCAGCCGACCGGCACCGTGTCGATGATCGCCGACTGCGCTTCCGGCTGCGAGCCCTATTTCTCCATCGTGATGGTCAAGCACGTGATGGACGGGGACCGGCTGATCCTGGTGAACAAGTATTTCGAGAAGATCGCCAGGGAACAGGGCTTCTACTCGGAAAAACTGATGAACAAGGTGGCCGACAGCGGCACCGTGATCGGCCATGCGGAGATCCCGAAGCAGTGGCAGGAGGTGTTCCGGACCGCTCAGGACATTGCCCCCGACGACCATATCAAGATGCAGGGCATGCTCCAGCAGAGCGGCGTCGACAGCTCGATTTCCAAGACCATCAACCTGCCGTCGACGGCCACTCGCGACGACGTGAGGCGGTCCTACATCCTCGGCTACAACCTCGGCTGCAAGGGGCTCACCGTATACCGCGACGGCTCCCGCGACTCCCAGGTGCTCAACACCAAGGAGCGCTCGGAGAAATCGGACGGTCAGCGGACCGCGGTGGTATCCAGCAACGGCAAACGGACCCTGCCTGACGTGCTGAGCGCCAAGCGCTACCGGGTCAAGGACCAGGACGGCAAATCGGTATACATCATCGTATGCTTCGACGAGAACGAGCAGCCCATGGAGGTATTCGCCAAATTCCCGTTCGACAACCGCGTCGATCTCAAGGACAAGTCGACCATGTGGACCACCACCTGCCGGCTGGTTTCACTGGCCCTGCGCTTCGATGTACCGATGGGGGAGATCATCAAGCAGCTCGACCGCTCCAGCGGCCACATGCTGGATCTGCCGGCGCAGCTCTCCAAGCTGTTCAAGTCGTTCATGGCGGGTACCCAGCACGGTTTTTCCGATACCTGCCCGGAATGTTCGGGCAGCCTCGTCTTCGAGGAGGGCTGCGAGACCTGTAAATCGTGCGGCTATTCCAAATGCTCGTAACCGGCCGGCGTATCGAGGGCATCTAGAGCGGGATTCAAACCATGACCAAAATAGGACGAAACGAACGCTGCCCCTGCGGCAGCGGCAAGAAATACAAGCACTGCTGCGCCGGCAACCCGCGGGTTGAGAAGCGGCCGTCAACCCGCGAAGAGCAGATGAGAATCTCGTTGATGAACGCGGTCGACAAGAGTGTCGCGGCAGCCGGCCAGAAGCGGCAGCAGATCGGTGAACTCGGCGTTTTCGTGCTGCTCTCCACCAGCCGCGGCAACAGCTGGCTGTTCGAGGTGACCCAGTCCGACTGCGTGCAGCTTGCCAAGGACGGTGAACCGCTGCCGGTACCCATCGACGAGAACCCGGAGACCATCGAGATCGAATGGAGCCACACCTACCGAGTCAAGGATAAGCAGATGGTGCTGACCCGCTATAGAGACAAGCAGGAACTGATTCTCGAAGACTGCCCGGTCAAAGAGGTCGCCGCATCGATCAAGCGCATCCG
>JAJDNR010000134.1 GCA_022340565.1 Desulfofustis sp. | reverse complement strand
GCGAGCGAATGGCTCCGTGATAAAGGCGGATCGGTCTCCATCAATTTCCCGATGTCGGCGGATACATCGCTCCAGCGGCAGGACGAGGCGAGTTCCACGAAATTGATCCAGCAGGAGTAATCGAGCTTCCTGCCGACCTCTATGCGGTCAGTTGCATAGAGGGTAGAGGTTATGGAGCCGAGTTCGGTTACCAGCGAGGAAGAGGCATTGAAAACTGCCAGTCCGACGGTTCGTTTCTCCGGATCGATCCGTTTGCGGTATCCATCGTTGGTGATGATTTCCGTCGGGTAGTCGCGAAACGGTTGCTGCACACCATATGCATAGTCAGGGTTGATGGCCTGAATGGCCCGCAGCAGGCGGTGCGAAGTGGTTCTGTCACCGATCCGAAAGATCGTCAGATGCGGGTCGATGGTCATCCAGCAGGTTTCAGGCACATCTCCCAGTCCCCTGATTTTCAGGCGTGAAAGCCGCATCAGCCGTGGTCGTCATCAGTTGTTGGGTTAGTTCTCGCGGCGAACAGAACCGGGTCCGTCATTATTGCTCGGCAGATCGGAGATCATCATGTCGATCCCCGACTGCTGCGTCCCGACCGGGCCGGGAGCGGTGCACCCCACATGTGCAGGCTGCCTGGCGATGCCTCGGTGGTCTGCAGACTTTACGGGACGACAAAACCGGTCCCGGCTGCCTGTGCAAGACAATAGTCAGTTTCCGCTTTGAATAAAGGTTGGCGGCGGCCGGCCTTGTAGAAGCCCGGATTTTTTAGTACAAGGGCAGGATCAGAGCGGCGGTTCGGGGTTATACCGCCTCGTGCGACGGCGGGCTTGGATGATGAACCGGCTCGACGGTAAGAGATAAACCAGGGGTTGCGTATGGCACCGTTCACCAGGGTATCCGTTCATGGCGGCCACAGCGGCCAGTTCTGCGACCATGCAAGCGATTCTCTAGAAGAGATTGTCTGTTCTTATATCGACAAGGGTTTCGCCTGGGTCGGCATAACCGAGCACATGCCGGGCCTCAGCGAGCAACTCCTCGAACCCAACCAGCGTGAGGCCGGCCTGACCCCTGAGTTTCTGATCCAACGGTTCGGCCGCTATATGGCGGAATGCCGGCGTCTGCAGCGGAAATATAAAGCTCGGATCCGTCTGTTCGCGGCCATGGAAATCGAGACGTACGCAAACTACGATACCTTCGTCCCGATGCTGATCGAGCGTTTCCGACCCGATTATATCGTCGGCTCAGTTCATTTCGTCAACGGCATCAACTTCGACTACTCAGCGGAGTTTTACCGCCAGGCTGCGGCATCGGCGGGTGGCATCGATGAGATGTATTGCTGCTACTTCGACCTGCAATACGACATGATCAGGCGGCTCAATCCGGCGGTGGTGGGGCACTTCGACCTGATCCGTATTTTTGATGACGATTACATGGAACGGTTGAAGCAGCCCGGGATCGTTGCCAAGATGCGCCGGAATCTGGAGTTGATCAGATCGCGGGACCTGATCCTTGATTACAACCTGCGGTCATTGCATAAGGGGGCCTCCGAACCATATATAAGCGCCTCGATTCTGGAGATGGTCCGTGAATACTCCATCAAGATCGTACCGGGTGACGATTCTCACGGCGTCTCCACAGTCGGCAACTACTTTGACCAGGGTGCCTCGATCCTCCGGCGTCATGGATTCTCAACCGACTGGCCGCAACCCGTGTGTTTCGCAGAAGCAGGTGAATAGGGGGGAATGTCGCTCTCTGATACCCATTTGGTGTGATGGTCGGGTTGTGTTATCCTTAATAGGGGCGTGACGGCCTGGATGCAGAAATCTCATGTTTATCGTATGATTTGGTGATATAGCCATTTTCACATACACCGGTGTTGCCGTATGTCGCCGCAGGAGAAATCGATGGACAAACCGCAGGTCAGACTGCTTGTGTTGACGACATGTTTCCAGTGCAGAATGCTCAAGGAGATGTTGAAGGAACACGGGGTCGCGTTTGAGTCGACCGATGTGGATCTGATGATGAAGGAAGATCGCGATGAACTCTTCGAATCCATGAAGGGCTACAACGATAAGCACGCGTTTCCGGTAACCTTCATCGGCGAGGAGGTGATCGTGGGGTTCCAGAAATCGCTGATCATGGACACCCTGGAGCTGGTCTGATGGACCTCGAGCAACTCTATCGACAGCTTAAGACACTCAACGAACCGAAAGGCTATTACTTCAACAGAAACGACGTGCAGACCCGGTTTCTGATCCGGGGACTGATCACCAACCGCGCGCGCTACGGCTACCTGTGCTGCCCCTGCAGGCCGGCGAAGGAGGACCGCAAGGCGGACCGCGACATCATCTGTCCGTGCGCGTACCGGGAGCCAGATGTCTTGGAGTACGGGAGCTGCTACTGCGGCCTCTATGTATCTTCCGCCTGGAACGACGGTGCCATCGAGCACCGCTTTGTCCCGGAGCGCAGACCGGTTGAGAAGTGCTGATATCAGTAGGTTTCAGATGATTTCGTCGAGGAAGGCCAGGGCCCGTTTCTCCGACCAGTAATACGACTCCAGCCAGCTTCCCATGAAGCCGACGTGGCCGCCGAATTCCGCCACCTCCAGAAACAGCCTTGGGTTCCGCTCTGCCGCATCGAATGGGTAGCAGGACGGGGGCAGAAACGGGTCGTCCTGGGCCTGGACGATCAGGGTGGGCACTCTGATCGCATCCAGAAATTGTGCCGAGGAGCAGCGCCGGTAATAGTCGGCGGCATCTTCGAATCCGTGGATCGGCGCGGTGTACTTGTCGTCGAACGGCTCGAAGGTGATCATCTCGTCGAGTCCCCGGGTGTCGATCAGTCCTGGAAAACGGTGTGCCTTTTCGCGGATTTTTTCCTTCAGGCCGTTCATGAAATAGCGCATGTAGGGGCGGTTGCTCGGCCGGCTCATGACTTCCGCCGCCTCACCAAGCCAGCACGGAACCGAGAAGACGACGGCGCCGCGGACCCGGTTCGGGACCAGGTCCGGGGCTTCCCCCAGATATTTCAAGGTCTGGTTCCCGCCCATGCTGAATCCGATCAGTGCGACCGACTCATAGGTACGTTCAAGGCCATGGCAAATTACCCGGTGGAGGTCGTCGGTGACTCCCGAGTGGTAGAGACGCGGCAATCGGTTCGGCTCTCCCGAACAGCCGCGGAAGTTCAGGCAGATCACATCCCAGCCGTGGTCGCTCAGTATCCTTGCCATACCAAGGGGATACTTCTTTCTGGAGTGGCCTTCGAGTCCGTGACTGACGATCGCCAGTTGAACGCTGCTGCCGGTCATTGAACGGTGCCAGTCGATATCGACGAAGTCTCCATCCGGGGTTTCGAGCCGCTCCCGCACCGGGTTTGTCACCGGAGTCCTGCGGAAAAGGGTCGGATAGAGGGTCTGCAGATGTCCGCTGGTGAAGGGAAAGGGCGGACGGTAGTTGGGGCTGGGCAGGACCGGCATGATCTGATCAACCTCCGGTCATGATCGGGCAGATGACCAGCACCGGGGCCAGGGACAGTGTGAAGCAGATCAAGCGGGTGCAAAGCACCTCATTCATGGAGGGGACGAGGCAGTATCCGGACACTGTGTCTGTCGGATCTATCGCGCCCGGCTGCGGTAGCCTGATTGATACCGCCGAGCCGGCCGCCTGGCCGCGTTTCGGCCGGAGCACTGCAGTCAGCGGCAGGGCCCTGCGGCGCTGGCAAGCCCGCCTGTGGACATGCCCGCGATGATCACAATGCTGCGTCCGATCCATTCCGGTGTGCTGAAATCACCCGCTCAATCGACTCCAAACGGTCTGTCGTCCACCCATCGGGGAAGATCCGCGGGGGTGAAGGGCAGAAAACTGAAGAGATGCTGCTCGAACTCGAGGCACAACGCGAAATTTTCCCTGATCCGCTGTCTGATATGCTCACTGCCTCGGGAATAGTGGTCGATGATGTAGTCGAGCCGCGCATCCAGCGACACGATTTCATTATGCCGAACCCGCTTGTCCGCATAATAGACGATCTCCCGGGCACTGAATTTCCCTTTCCGGTAGTTCTCGGGGGTAAAGGCGCTCAGGATGACATGTTCCTGAACAATCCTGCCCACTTCCGGGTAGCCGTGCTGCCGGCAAATACGCATGCCTTCCTCGGCATGCTGACAGCTGCCGTCGAGGCACCTGGTCTTGGCGATATCATGGAGCAGCGCACCGGCCAGCACCAGGTCCATGGCGGGGGCTGTGAGACCACCGATTCCAGGCACATCCAGGTTGGCGGTGACGGTCTCGGCGACGCGGGCGACGATGAACGAGTGTTCCCTGATATTGTCCAGCATCGCGTACTGGTTCATCATCGCCAGGCATTCGTTGATCGATGGAACATTCATGCCGGTTTTGCGTCGATCAGCGCCGACTTAACTCGTGCACCGCATCAACGGCGATGCGAGCCTGTTCGGGCGGGGTGAACTGATGAATGCCGTGGCCGAGGTTGAAGATATGGCCCTTGGCGGCCTGAGCATCGTCGAGCAGGTTTTTGATCCGTACCCGCAGCCGGTCTGCAGGAAGCAGCAGGGCAAGCGGATCGAGGTTGCCCTGCACGGCCTTGTCCCCGACCCGTCTAATTGCATCGCCGATATTGATGCGCCAGTCGAGCCCGATCACGTCGGCCCCCGAGGCCGCAGAATACTCGAGCAGGGTCGCGCCGTTGTTCGCGAAGTAGATGATCGGCAGGCCGGTAGGCTTGAGGTCGGCGATGATGCGCTTGACGTAGGGTAGCGCACAGGCCTCGAAATCGCTCGGCGCCAGGATTCCCGCCCAGGAATCGAAGAGCTGCAGCGCCTGGGCTCCGGCGCCGGCTTGGGCGAGCAGGTAGGCGGTGGTGCAGCGGGTGATTTTCTCCAGCAGCCCGTGGAACAGGTCCGGATCGGTGAACATCATTTTCTTGGTTTCCCAGAACACCTTGGACGAGCCGCCTTCGATCAGGTATGTGGCGCAGGTGAAGGGGGCTCCCGCAAAACCGATCAGCGGTACCTTCAGCTCCTTGCGCAGCAGCCGCACGGTCTCCATCACGAACCCCATGCTTTCATCGGGATCGGGGATGATCAGTCTGTCAAGGGTTGCCCGGTCGCGCACGGTCTGCGGGAAGAATGGCCCTCTGCCCTCAAGGAACTCCAACTCCAGCCCCATCGCCTCCATCGGGATGAGGATATCAGAAAACAGGATAGCCGCGTCCATGCCGAGGATATCAACGGGCTGCAGGGTCACCTCCACACACAGTTCCGGGGTCTTGCACAACTCCAGAAAAGTCCGGCCGCTGCGTACCTTTTGGTATTCGGGCAGGTAACGGCCGGCCTGGCGCATCATCCAGATCGGTGTGTAATCGGTCGGCTCTCCCCTGCAGGCCTTGAGGAAGGTGTCGTTCATGGCTGATTTTGTGCCGTTTTGCTTATTTTCCCGGGGATGTAGCTGCAGAACGGCTCCTGGGCCAGGTAGTCGCCGGTCATCGCATAGGCGCGGGCCCGGCAGCCGCCGCAGACGTTTACGTATTCACAGCGTCCACAGTTGTCCTTGTAGCTCTTGAAGTCGCGCAGTTGGAGAAACAGTTCGGAGTTTTCCCAGATATCCTTGAACGACTGTTGGTGAAGATTTCCTGCCGACTTCGGGAAATAGCTGCAGGGCAGCACTTCCCCGTCCACGTCGATCAGGCAGATGAGCTGGCCGGCCAGGCAGCCCTTGGAGCCGCCCGTGGAGAATTTAAGATTGCGGCGCTTGAACCGCTCTCCCTCGGCCTTGGCTTTCTGGCGGACGATCCGGTAGTAGTGCGGCGCGCAGGTCGGCCGCATGAGGATTTCGGTTTCCTCCTTCTCCATCCGGTAGTGCCATTCGAGGATTTCGTTGTAGAGTTCTTCGGGAATCAGCTCGTCCATCACCTCTTCGCCGCGGCCGGTGGGAACGATCATGAACATGTACCAGGCGGTTGCGCCGCGGTTCTTGACCAGCTCAAAAATTGCCGGGATCTCGTCCTTGTTGCGGACCGTAAATGACGAGTTCACCAGAAACGGGATCCGGTGGCTGTTGAACAGCTCGATGGCCTGCATGGTCCCGTCGAATGCCCCCGGCTGGCTGCGGAAGTTGTCGTGGGTTTCGGCCCGTGCCCCGTCGAGGCTCAGAGACACCATCTTGATGTCGGCCCGTTTAATCTGCCGACAGGTTTGCTCGCTGACCAGCGTGCCGTTGGTGGCCAGACACATGCGCAGACCCTTGTCTGAGCCATAGCGGGCAATGTCGAAAATGTCCGGGCGCAACAGCGGTTCGCCCCCCGAGAGCACCATCACCGGGCTGGCGTAGGAACTGATGTCGTCGATGATGCGGGTTGCATCGTCAAGGGAGAAATCGGGGTGGCCCTTAATCTCGATTTGCGAGGAGGACCTGCAGTGCACGCATTTGAGATTGCATCGCCTGGTGGTTTCCCAGGCGATCCATTTTGCTTCGAAATCCATAGATGCTCATCAGCTCCGGCAGATCTCCGAGAGTCTGGTACGGAAACAACCGGCAGCTGTTTAGGGTCATTGAAAAAACTTATTTCATTTCGTACTTTTAACTTCGTTAAAGATCTACCTATAATATGTCCTTTTAGGACAAGGTCAAAGATAAATATTCGAGGATGCTTATGATAGGCTCGTAACCATCGCGGTAATGCTTTGCCAACCGCGTCAAATACCGTATTATAGTGGGCGTTCGAACAGGGATCAGCCGAGAATGTCCGGAAGCCCGGACAATGCATACATCTGTAAACATGATTATTGAACCACTGCAGGCCGCGAGCGCGCAAGGAGAGCAGGCGATTGAGGCACTTCTGTCGAGATTCCAGACTGGAGATGCGTCATGTGCGCAGAAGGTCGCTGAAATCATCGAGGCGGTGAAGCACCGGGGCGACGATGCGCTTCTCGAATACACGAGGAAGTTCGACGCGGCGGATATGGATGGTGCCGGTTTTGGTATATCGGCAGCGGAACTGAAGCGGGCCTACGACCAGGTCGACGGGGGATTCCTTGAAACCCTGGAGATCGCCATCGACCGGATACGTGGGTTTCACGAACGGGAGATGGAAGACTCGTGGATGCAGACCCGCGAGGACGGAACCATTGTCGGCCGCCTGGTGCGGCCGGTCGACAGCTGCGGGCTCTATGTGCCGGGCGGCCGGGGCGGATCCACCCCGTTGGTATCGTCGGTGCTGATGAACGGCATTCCGGCCACGATCGCCGGCGTTACCCAGCGGGTCATGGTCTCCCCTCCCGGAACCGGCGGTGCGTTGAGCCCCCACCTGCTTGTCGCCGCCCAGGAAATCGGCATCACCGAAATCTACAAGGTCGGCTCGGCGTGGGCTATCGCGGCACTGGCGTTTGGTACCCAGACGATTCCTCCGGTAGATGTGATCGTCGGCCCCGGCAATCAGTGGGTCACCGAGGCAAAACACCAGGTGTCGGGACGGGTCCGCATCGATATGATCGCCGGGCCGTCGGAAGTGCTGATCGTCGCCGATGCCAGCGCGGACAGCCGCCACGTCGCCGCCGACATGCTTGCTCAGGCCGAACACGATCCCCAGGCGCTGGCGGTGGTCGTCACCACCGACCAGGCGTTGCCTGCACGGATAGTCGAGGAGCTTGAACGCCAGCTGCCGGAGTTGGAGCGCGAGGAGATCGCCCGGCAGGCGCTGGCCTCCAGAGGGCGGATCTTGGTGGTCGAGAACCTCGAAGAGGCGATCGATCTGGCCAACCGGGTCGCCATCGAACACCTCGAATTGATGATCTCGAATCCGTGGCAGCAGATTCCGTTCATCCGTCATGCCGGAGCCATTTTTCTCGGCGCCTACACTCCGGAAGCGGCGGGGGACTACCTGGCCGGTCCGAATCATGTGCTGCCGACCATGGGAACCGCCAGATTCGCGTCGGCGCTCGGCGTTGAGACCTTCCTGAAGAAAAGTTCGATCATCTCCTATTCGCGGCAGGGACTTGCAGCCGACGCGGAGCATATCCAGGCGCTGGCCCGACTGGAAGGCTTGACGGCACATGCCGCGTCGGTCGGGAAACGGTTCGGCAACAGTCGATAACACCGGCAACCGCGGATCGACCGGATGGAATTCGAACGGTTCGAGGAACTCTTCCTTTCAGGGACCGATTCACTATCGGTAGCCACAGACCATGATCAGGTGCACCGCCTGTATCGATATTTCCAGGAATTGCGCCGCTGGTCTCGGAAGGTAAACCTGGTATCGAAAAACGCCGATGCGGAGCAGATCGTCGTCAATCATTTTATCGACTCCGCGGCCCTGCTCAAAATCACCGACGGGCAGCCCGGAGCGCTGCTCGATATCGGCAGCGGCGCCGGATTTCCCGGGCTGGTTTGCAAGGCGATGCGCGCTGAGCTGCCGGTTCTGCTGGTGGAGCCTCGGCTGAAGCGGGTCTCGTTTTTAAGGCATATCATACGGGTGCTTGATTTGAAGGGCATCGACGTGCACGCCGGCCGGCTCGAAGACGGTGCGGATATTCCCGGTGAATCCGACGCTGCCTGGGTTGTCGGCAGGGCCGTTGCCGAGGTCGGCGATTTCCTGCAGATGTGCTCCCGGTTCAGGCGCTACCGGACGGCGGTCGTGTGCATGAAAGGACCGCGTTTCCGGGACGAATTCGACGAGCAATGCGAGGCTGCCGGCGGCTGGCATCTGCAGACCATAGTGAACTACAGCCTGCCACGGTCGGGGGCGCAGCGAAACCTCCTCGTTTTTCGGGGCAGGGAGCCTCTGCGGAGCGATGGGGAGATGGTCAGGAAGGGGACGCGCCAGTGACCGACGCAGGCAAAGGGAGAGGCGGGAGCAGCGGTCGTCTAAATCTTAATCTGGTATGAGGTACTGAGGAGGCAACGCATGAAGAAGCCGGACCGATCGGTGCTGGTGGCAAACGAGGCGTCGACGCCGCTGGCCAGGAAAGTCGCTGATGATCTTGGAATCGAATTTTCCGAGATGATCCGCAAGCGGTTTTCCGACGGAGAGCGCTATCATGCGTTCCCCGCTGAAATAAACCAGCGGGATCTAATCGTAGTCGGCGCCACTCATGACGACTCATCCCATCAGGAACTGCTCGATCTGATACAGGGGGGACGGTTCTGGAACGCCGCCACAATCAGCGTGGTGATCCCGTACCTCGGCTATTCGACGATGGAGCGGGCAAAGCCCGGCAGCCGGGAAATCCCCAAAGGGATAACCCGCACCCGCCAGATTTACCGGGCCAGTCCAAACTTTGTCGTATTTATCGATCTGCATTCGGAATCGGTACTGCATGCACACACCGGTGAGATCCGCACCAGACATATCTGGACTGACCAGCTCGTGGTGGAGAAAATCAGGGAACTCGGCCTCGCAGATTTCGTGCTGGTTTCCCCGGATTATGGTTACTCCAAGCGGGTGGCGCGGTTGGCGAGCATACTCGACTGTCCCCACACCGCCGCCGACAAGGATCGCTACGACACCGATAAAACCATCGTCGGCCAGATATCGTCGGTGGTCAGAGGCCGCAGCGCCATCGTCTGCGACGACATGATCAGGACCGGCGGTTCCATCATCCAGACCGCCAACCGCTGCCTCGATGCCGGCGCCAGGGAAGTCTACGTACTGGCGACGCATTTGGTGCTTTCCGGTAATGCGCGTGAGCGGTTCAAACAGAGTGAGATCGTCAAGGTTATCGGTTCGGACACCTATCCCGGAGTCGATGACGATGAGCTGCTCGAGGTCTATTCGGTCGCACCGCTCATTAAAAAAGTTCTCCTGTCTCAACTGAGTGCATAAGTGACAGTATTCCCGGCAGAACTGTTGGGGGAAAGCTGTGCAGATCATGCTGGGCTATCCCGCCGGGAATGCTTGAGGGCCTTGCCCGGCCGCGATGCCTGCCCGAAAGTCTATGCGCGTGTTAGGCTTGTGGAAAACAATTTTTACCAAAATTTCAAATATATGCCTTTTCGACTCCGATACTGTTTTTTTAGGTTCAAAAGGGGAAAAGAATAGAAATTTATTAGTTATGAGGTATAATTTGTCCATTATCAAGGGGGCATTTACCCTCGGGGAAACGGTTTTTTTGAAAAGAAGTCTGACCAGAAGTGCAGTCTTAATTGCCCGTGAAGCGGGTAAATAGTTGGAATGCTTATGGTAGTGCTTTTCGAGATTCTTCTTTTGCTGGCGGCTCCGTATCTTTTGACGCGTTACGTTACGATTCCGCCAGCCGCTCTGCCGCGATGGGCGTCTTCGGTTTTTTTGCTCCACCAGTTCCAATTCCCGCCTGCGTATGCTCGTTCAGGTGGGGGGAATTGGCGTCCACAATCAGCTGACTTCCGATGCCGCGGTGCCGGGGGAGAACCCGGAGGCGATACATTGGGCTGTTGATGACCGGAAGTTTCGCAACGGCCGCAGCGTGGTTGTGGTTTGATGAGGTTTGTGCAACAGGCAGTAAGGAGGTTTCGGTTTGCACGACAAGAGCGGTGGAACCAGTCCACCGCGGTTCACTGGTTCTAATTCAACATATGAGGAGGTGCCGTAAATGGAGAAGCATGAAGTGAAAAAGAGTGTAGAAAGGGAACCTGAAAATGGCCGGCGTAAATTTCTGAAAACGGCGGCAGCAGCTGCAGGTGCGGCGACCGTGGCGACCATGGGCTTCCCGATGGTGTCACGGGCTCAGACCGTGACCATCAAGATGCAGGGTGCCTGGGGCGCCAAGGATATCTTCAATGAGATGGCCGAAGATTATGTCAGGATGGTCAATGAGATGGCCGGCGGCCGTTTGAAGATTCAGTACCTGATCGCCGGTGCGGTCGTCAAGGCCTTCCAGGTCCAGGACGCCGTCAACAAGGGTGTGCTCGACGCGGGCCATCAGGTGGCGGTATACTGGTATGGCAAGAGCAAGGTGGCATCGCTGTTCGGAACCGGACCGGTCTTCGGGCAGAACGCTCATCAGGGGCTGGCCTGGATGTATTATGGCGGCGGCCTGGAACTCTACCAGGAACTGCTGGAAGCCCTTGGGCTCAATCTGGTGGGGTTCTTCTGTATGCCGATGCCGACCCAGCCGCTCGGCTGGTTCAAGGAGCGCATCACCAGTTCAGAACAGATGAAAGGTCTCAAATATCGGACCGTCGGCCTTGCCGCTGACCTGATGCAGGAGATGGGCTGCAAAGTCACCCAGCTGCCGGGAGGCGAGATCGTGCCTGCCCTGGAGCGTGGGGTCATCGATGCGTTCGAATTCAACAACCCGACTTCGGACCGCAGTTTCGGTGCCCAGGACGTCTCTAAGGTCTACATGCTTGGCAGCTATCATCAGGCAGCCGAGTTTTTCGAGATCATCTTCAACAAAGACAAGTTCAACACGCTGGCCGACGAGCAGAAGGCGATCCTGAGGTATGCGGCCGAAGCAGCTTCCTCGGACAACTTCTGGAAGGGACAGGATCGCTATTCAGCAGATCTCCAGTGGCTCAAGAACGATGCCGGGGTAAATGTATACCGCACGCCGGTATCGGTAATGAAAGACCAGCTCGATGCCTGGGATAAACTATTACCGGGTCTGGAGCAGGATCCGTTCTTCGCCAAGGTTGTCAAATCGTATAAGGAATTCGCCCATCGAGTGGCCTACTACGAGCTGATGAACACTGCGGACTACAAACTCGCCTACGATCATTACTTCCCGGGCGAACTGGGATTCTAAACCACAAACGACACACGCATTATCATGATCCGGGAGGAGGGCCCGCAGGGTGGCTCCTTCCGGTTCTTTTGTTGAAACCCTGTCAGAGGCGCGAGTATGAATCACATTCTGTATTTTATCGACCGGTTCTCAGCCTGGGTGGGAAAATCGTTTGCCTGGTGCATCCTGATCCTCACCTTTGCGACGAGCTACGAGGTCTTTGTCCGTTACGTCCTGCGGGCCCCCACTTCATGGGCTTTCGATATCAGCTACATCATGTATGGAACCCTGTTCATGATGGCCGGCGGCTATGCGCTGTCCCGCAACGCCCATGTGCGTGGGGATTTCGTATACCGGCTCTGGCCGCCCCGCATTCAGGCAGGCATAGAGCTGACGCTCTACTTTCTGTTCTTCTATCCCGGAGTTCTCGCCCTGATTTATGCGGGAATTGTCTATGCCGGCGAGTCCTGGAGCTATATGCCGTACGGGTTCACCGGACCAAGAGGGGAGATCAGCATCAACAGTCCTGCCGGTGTTCCGGTGTCCCCGCTTAAAACCATCCTGCCGGTTGCCTCAGCGGTGCTGCTTCTGCAGGGAATTGCGGAAACCATCCGCTGTATTCAGTGTTTAAAGCGAGGTGAATGGCCGACACGACTGCACGATGTCGAGGAAATGGAGAAGATGCTGATCCAACAGCATCAGAAAGAAGAAGCAGAACGAGCGGCCCGGGAAGCTGCCGACAAAGAGGAGGCCGCGAAATGACTGATCCCCAAGTTGCCATGGTGATGATGGGCTCGTTTGTGGCCTCGATTCTGCTCGGCTTTCCAATCTGTTTCACGCTGGTTGCCATGGGCGTGGGCTTCGGGTATTACGCATACGCAACGCCCGACTGGATGACTCATCCGCTGCAGAATACGATTTTCGATCTGCTTGTCAACCAGACCTACTCGGTCATGATCAACGACGTGCTCGTGGCGGTGCCGCTGTTCCTGTTCATGGGCTATATCGTCGAGCGGGCCAACATCGTTGAACGTCTGTTCTACAGCCTCAATATAGCGGCCCGGTTCGTGCCGGGGGCGATGGCAGTTGCCGCGCTGATGACCTGCGCCATTTTCGCAACCGCAGTCGGTATCGTCGGGGCAGTGGTAACGCTGATGGGGCTGCTGGCCTTTCCGGCACTGCTGAAAGCCGGCTACGACGAGAAACTGTCGGCCGGGGTGGTCTGCGCGGGAGGGTGCCTCGGCATTTTAATCCCCCCGAGCATCATGCTCATCGTCTATGGTGCTATTTCAGGCGTGTCCGTTGTGCGGCTCTATGCCGGCGCGCTGATACCTGGCTTCATGCTGGCCGGACTGTATATTCTCTACGTTGTTACCCGGGCCTGGCTGAATCCGAAACTGGCCCCAAAGCCGCCGAAAGAACAGACCGATATCCCCCACCGTGAACTGTTCATGATGCTGCTGACCTCGGTGTTTCCCCTCACGGTTCTGATCCTCTCGGTACTCGGCTCGATTCTGTTCGGGCTGGCGACGCCCTCCGAGGCCGCATCGGTAGGCGCCTTCGGCTCGATTATCCTGGCGGCGGCGTATAAGGAACTGACATGGTACCGGCTGCGGGACTCGGTGTACCTCACGGTCCGCACCTCGGCAATGGTGTGCTGGCTGTTCGTCGGTTCCTGGACGTTTTCATCGGTTTTTTCCTACCTGGGCGGTCACATGGTGATCGAAGAGTTCGTCACCGGGCTGAATCTGCATCCGGTCGCCTTTCTGGTGATGGCCCAGATCATCATCTTCCTGCTTGGCTGGCCGCTCGAGTGGAGCGAGATCATCATCATCTTCGTACCGATCTTCCTGCCGCTGCTGGATGCGTTCGGCATCGACCCGCTCTTTTTTGGAATTCTGGTCGCCTTCAACCTGCAGACCTCGTTCCTGACGCCGCCCATGGCCATGTCCTGCTACTACCTGAAAGGCATCGCCCCTCCTCATATCCAATTGACAACGATTTTCAGAGGGTCGATGCCGTTTCTCGGACTGGTGTTGATTGCGATGGTGATCCTCTACAATTTTCCGATAATCACGACCTATCTGCCAGACATCGTTTACGGGGTAGCAAAATAGGAATGAGCTAGCGGAGAAGATTACAACAATGGA
>JAJDNR010000142.1 GCA_022340565.1 Desulfofustis sp. | reverse complement strand
AAAATATGGAGATACTGAGCTATCTGTTCAGCAATGCGCTGGTCAGCCCCGGTAGCCAGGATAAGCCTTCTTTCAGATTTGTGCTGATCTCGAAGAAAACCTAAAACATCGAGGTTATAGGGCAGGCTGCTGATGTCCACTGATACCCGCCGGGCAACCTGCTGTTTCAGATGAGCCTTACCCTTTATCAACCAGACGAATGCCAGCAGGAGAAATAGCGGGTTCGATTTAATCAAGGGCATCAGCGACTCAATCAGGGAATTGGTTCTGATCAGCGTGCCATCAAGATCAACAGCAAGCGGAACAGAAACGTCCGCGCCATCGGCCATCTCCCACATGTTCAAATGGTCAGGCAAGTTGGCAGAATGATCCATGGGGACAGAGACCAGAATGAATCGCTTTAAGATTGCTTCCAGTAAAACATATCAATTTTACTAATCTTATCAAAAATTGAGCAATGATTATAGACTCTGTTATTGTGGAGAAAAATACCCTTCACAGTAGAGATCAGGGTTGCCACTGCGCTCACCTTGTGCCACCGAAAGAAAAAGAATATTTTCAGCGCTGGCGGTGCTATAAATCTTTTTTAGGTGTCGTCTGGGGACGCTGCATCATCAGTGCGAGAGTTCCAGCGGTATGACGTCTAGCCACCGAAAATCACCGCCTCGGGAATTTCATAGCGCTCGTCGCCGACCCGGATCATATAGAGACCGCTTTCCTTGGTTGCCTTGAATTCCGGATAACCGTCCGCCTGACTGGTATCGGCACCGACAGCGACCCCCATGCGAAAGTAGACGGCTCGCTTCGTCCCATCAAATCTGGTGATCACTACAGTTGCGTACCCCCCGCCGGTGCGGGCAACCCCGAACTCGCAGCTGCCCATGGGCTGCCCTCTATACTGAGCACAGGGGATCGGCCCCGTTGCATCAAAGTCTCCCTGGCCGGCCCGCAGGGCCGAATCGTCGGGCCCCATGATCGCCGCCCCGTTCGGCGAAACAGCTGGGATGAGGTATTCCGCTGCCACATAGCCGCGCGGTCCCCCGCCAAACTGCTGAACATCGCACCATACCCGGTTCTCAGCCCGCCGACAGCCGAGATTGTCGAGAATGGTGCCGTCGGGATAGGAGGCGACTCGGGTCGCCGAGGTCGATGGCTCGGCGCGCAGATTGAGCCCGCCGCTGGCCCCGCTCACCTGCCAGTTGAGCGGCCCACCGTCTTCCGGCGCCGCCGGTACGTCCCCTGCCAAAGCATGCTGCGAGGGCGTTTCCGCACTGGCAGCCCCCTCTTCCCAGGGCGGCGTTGCAAAAGCCTGGGATGCTTCTTTACTGCCGGGCGGATAGAAATCATGAATCGAGTCGGTGGTGAAATAGTGCCAGAAGCGCTCCTCGAAGGCCTTCTGGTTGATCGTGAAATCCCCGGCGTCGCGCCGCTCTTCGAGGTATTGAAGGTAGGCGTCGAGTGGCTCGGGGCCGAATTGCTGGTAGATGATACGGCCGCCATAGTGCCGATAGAGCGCTCGGTTCACCTGCCACTGGCGAATCAGCGCGCGCCCCATGTCCCGGCGCATCTGCGCGACCTGGGCCTTGTCCTGGTCGCTCAGGTCTGCTTCTGCAGTCAAGCCCATGGCGCCCATCCCGTGCTGCATCGTTTCGACGAAGGCGTCGATTTCCTCGTCCTTGACCTCGATGCCTTGCTCCTCGGCATAACGATCGAATAAACGGGTCAACAGGATTTCCTGCATTTCACGAGCATCGCTGGTACGAATGTCCTCACCCAGAACGGTGGCGGCCAGGGGCAGCTCTATCGGCTCGAACTCGATGATCGAACCGTCCGCCATGGTTGCCATGAACAGATGGTCTCCCTTCTCGACATAGCTGCGCACCCAGGGGAACTGCGCCAGGTAGCGGTCGTGAAGCGAACCCGGGGGGCACATGGCCCGGGTGGAAGCGATCGGGCCGAACTGCAGCTGGCCGGCCGCGGTCGATGTCCACGAGCCTGAACCGCGATTGCAGTCAGCCCTGATCTGGGCGGTTCCATCGGTCTTGAACTCGACAGTGTAGAGCGTGGGATCGTCGGGAACCTCGACGCGATCGTCCATGGAAACAATTTCGACGAGCTGCCAGATCCGCCCCGGCAGAAAGGACATGGCACTCGGCTGCTGGATCTGGTCCGCTGCGGTATTCACTGTGGACGATTTCTGATCTTCTGCAAGACCGGCGAAAGGAGCGCAGAGCACGGCCAGGAAAACTAATAAGACCGGCAGGATTTGCGGCTTCACGATTCAATTCCTCCTGACCATTTTGACGATGAGCAACAAGAGCACCGCGCCGCCCAGCGCCGGGATAAACGCGCCAAGCACGCTGGTGCCAACCGCCAGGCCCAGTGCCTGGAACAACCAGCCTCCGACAATCGAGCCGGCAATACCGAGCAGGATGTCTCCGAAAAGGCCTAATCCTGTGCCTTTGATCAGCAGGCTTGCAAGCCAGCCGACGATGCCCCCGAACACCGCGAGTATCACTAATCCGAGCACGAGGCCAATACCTGCTCCGAGCAGTCCTTCCATAAGATTCTCCTTGTTTTGGTGAGTGTCCGGCGGAGGGGTGAAGCTTTAAGGTAGCTTATAGAATTGGCAGAATTGGGAAAAAATCAAGGAAGTTTGACCGTAATACCTACCGTTTCTTTTCCGCTGCGCGCAGCAGCCTGGTGTTGAAGGATCTTCCGGATGCTGCGTTGATTCCCAGCAAATCCGTCAGATATTTACCTCAGGTTAGCGAACCGGTGGCTTGCCCATCTGTTCGGGTTTCCTGATTTTCAGGGCCCGGGCGGCGAATTCCCTGCTTTCCGCCTCCCTGCCCATTCTGCTGTAAAGGCCGGCCAGGGTCTCGAACACGGTGGCCAGATGCATCTGGTTCGCTTCCGGGTCGGCTTCGAGAATTCGTCTGGAATTGAGCAGCGCCACCTCCGCTGCTTCATGGTTCTGCGCATCGATATGCAGGGTGGCCAGATTGTGAAAGCCCTGGGCTGCCGCCGGATGAAGCTCGCCGTGCGCCTCCTGCCAGATGGCCAGCGATTTTTCGAGCAGTTCTGTGGCTTTGCCGGTTTTCCCCTGACTCCGGTAAATGGCCGCCATATTGTCCAGCGACTGGGTAATCGCCGGATGATTGGCGCCGAACACCGTCTCTCTGATCTCGAGCGCTTTTTCATGCTGCCTCAGGGCCAGGGCCTGATCCCCGCGACGATCGTAGATGATCGCCATATTGTTGAGCGATTGCGCCACCGCCGCGTGGTGCTCGCCGAAAAAATTCCGCCTGATCGCCAGCGACGATTCGATGAGCGGCAGAGCGTCCTCGAAGCGGCCGCTGTTGATGCAGATCTCTGCCAGGCTGTTCCGGGCATCGGCGACGGCGGGATGATCGCTGCCGAGCGACGAGCAGTAGATGTCGA
>JAJDNR010000130.1 GCA_022340565.1 Desulfofustis sp. | reverse complement strand
GTGGGGCTCGATCAAGGTGAACCGCACCGCAAAATCATTCCCCTCGGCGCGTACCACCCGTGCCTGGGCCTCCACCGCGCTGGCCTCGCCGTCGAGTTCTATCGAAAGCAGGATTTTTTCACCGAGCTCCGGAGGATTCGTCGCCCATTCGACCGCACAACCGTCGGTCGAGATGTTGGTCAGCAGCCCCTCCCCCTCCTCGTATGCGGATCTATAGAAAACCGGTTCCTTGCTGCATCGGAAACGAAATGCCCCCCGTTTCGAGAGCTGCGGCTGTTGCTGCTCGGCCAATTCACACCCCGCTCATACCTTCGTCGCTGTTCAGACGGACCCGTGCACCCCGGTTTTATCCGTCAGGCACTATTGTAGGTCAACTCCTGCGAACAAGTCAATTTATTATGTAAAACCCGCGGGATCCGGATATAATAGAGAAAAGAGGCTTGATCGAGGCAGCGGACCGCGGTTCCGGCAACGGACGAAACGGTCTACAGGCGGTGATTGTCGCGGCAGCGGACTTCATCGCGTCAACCCAATCAGCACTCCAGAGAGGACGACGTGTGAAAAAGTTCTTCTATTCCCCCGCAATGTTCTATATCCTGGCGGCCCTGCTCATCCTCGTGTTTTTCCTGCCGGACCTGATCGGGCCGATCCCGGCGCTTATCTGCGGCGCGCTCGTGATCGGCTTCGCAATCTATATCTATAACCTGTGGAAGACACCGAGCCCCCTCAACAGCATGTCGCCGGACGACGAGGACGAGAAGAAGCGGTAACTCATCCACCGCCGTCCTGGAGAAACCCGGGGATCTCCACCCCACCCCACTTATAACCTCTACAGGAGCATGGTATGTTTATCGAGCTATTGAGAAAGCGGCGGAGCATCAGACGATTTCAAGATCGCAGCGTTGAAGCGGAAAAACTCGACATCCTTGTCGAAGCGATACTCCGTTCCCCGTCATCAAGGGGTCTCAAACCCTGGCATTTTGTCTTCGTGACCGACACAGACACGATCGCCCGTCTGGCTCAGTCCAAGGCCCACGGATCCGCGTTCCTGGCCAGTGCGCCGCTGGCGGTCGTGGTGTGTGCCGACCCGGCAAAATCGGACGTGTGGGTCGAGGATGCATCGATCGCATCGCTGATCGTGCACCTGTGCAGCACTGACCTGGGACTGGGAAGCTGCTGGATCCAGATCAGGAAACGCGAGCGCGATGATCGGCAGAGTGCGGAAGCTCATGTGATCGAAACACTCGGTCTGAACCCGGGAGTAAAAGTCGAGGCGATCGTCGCAATCGGCTACCCGGCCGAGGAAAAGCCCGGCCATGAGTTCTCGACCCTGCTTTTTGACAGGGTTTCCTATGAAATGTTCGGAAAAGCAAAGGGGTAGCAGGTAAAGCTCCCGGCCGACCGTTACCGGCAGCCCTTTTTCAGGTTTTAAATCTGCCACGCCACACTATCGGGTTGACATATCCTCGGGGGTGTGGGAATAAACACGCTGGAGTGTAAAAAGAGTCAGGTTTTATCGCAGGCATAGCCGCCGCTCATCCACTAAACCAGTTCAGGAGGACAACGATGACTGCAGAACTTATCAGCGGTACTGAAATCAGCAAGACCATCCTTGCGGAGATCAAGCAGGAAGTAGATGAAATGAAGGCAAAAACCGGTAAGGTTCCCGGCCTTGTAACGATTCTCGTCGGTGAAAATCCCGCCTCCGTAAGCTATGTCACCCTCAAGGTACGCACGGCGCTGAGCCTCGGCTTCAACGAGATCCAGGACAACCAGCCCGGGGATATTTCCGAAGCCGACCTGCTCGCGCTGATCGACAAGTACAACAAGGATCCCGAAATCCATGGCATCCTTGTGCAGCTGCCGCTGCCCAAGCACATAGACGATAAGAAGGTTCTCAACGCGATCGATCCCGACAAGGACGTCGACGCATTTCATCCGGTCAACGTCGGACGCCTGATGATCGGCGGCGACGAGGTACGCTTCCTGCCCTGTACGCCGGCGGGCATCCAGGAGCTGATCGTTCGTTCCGGAACCGAGACCAAGGGCGCCGAGGTGGTCGTGGTCGGCCGCTCCAACATCGTCGGCAAACCGATCGCAATGATGATGGCTCAGAAGGGCGTCGGCGCCAACGCCACCGTCACCATCGTCCACACCGGCACCAAGGACCTTGCCTCGCACTGCAAGCGGGCCGACATTCTGGTCGTCGCCGCCGGCGTGCCTAACCTGGTCAAGCCGGAGTGGATCAAACCGGGATCTACAGTCATCGACGTCGGCGTCAACCGGGTCGGCAAGAACGAGAAAACCGGCAAAGCCATTCTCCGCGGTGATGTCGATTTCGACAAAGCCAAGGAAATCGCCGGCAAGATCACGCCGGTTCCGGGCGGGGTCGGCCCGATGACCATCTGCATGCTGATGCGCAACACCCTGAGATCCGCCCAGAAGAGCATCTGACAGCAGTTTATCCGAACCCAAAAAGCCGGGATCAGCAGCACGCTGGTCCCGGCTTTTTTGTTGCTCCAGGCGTTATCAATAGTATGGATCGATCCGTATTTCAGCGTCTTCAAGCTTCATCAGCGGCGCAACGGCCGCTTCTATCCTGCTCCGCACCAGGTCAGCCTGACTTTCCGGGGCCTTCACGTTGATATAGGCCCTGCCGTCGCGGCTCACGACCCCGGCCAGCGGGTAGTCGAACAGCGCGAATTTTATCTCGGCTGCCAGCGCCTGGTCATCGACGCGCTTCCGGGATTCTTCAGTCACCGCAAAATTCGGCAGGGCGGCGGCCTGGGCGATCAACTCGGCAGATGCGCCGACTCCCATGGCCGAGACATTGACGGTCAGATCGTACAGGGATGGATCGGTAATGTCGATGCCGTATAGAAAAAGCGCCCATTTCTGGCGCTCTTCGTCATCGTGCCGCAACTGGAGCCGGGCCTTGTCAACACTGACATTTTCCCGCACCGACTCGGCCTGGACCCGTTCCTCGAGGTCGGCGATCACCCGCACCTTGAGCAGGTGGGAAATATCCTTGAAAAAGAACTGACCCGCCAGGCCGTGATAGACGTGGTTGTCCAGCTTCAGCCGTTTGAGAATCGCCCACGACATGAAGTTGATATAGCGCTCCCGGCCGAACGAGTAACGCTCGAGGATCTGGGTTGCATGATGGATATTTCGGGCCAGCTTGATTTCCGGGATATCGAATTCGCTGCTCGTATCAAGCAGCGAATCCCTCGACACACACTGGTAGCCGAGGATGTCGGCCACCCTCTGGGCCACCTCCTTGCCTCGGTAATAACTGCCGCGGGAGATACAGATAATCGACATAACGCGCTCCTTTCCGGTTGCCGGACGTTCACCGAGAATCACCATGCCCAGGTTCGGAACAACTCCGTGCAGAAACCGCCTCCACCATCTGACCTAGCACATATAATTCCCGGCCGCAATTATTTTAACTCTTCCGAAACCGCTTAAAATCACCGGATAATTGATATTTTTTTTGTGTAATGTGCAAAGATGCCTATAATGAAACCGGCCGAACAGCATACACCCTGCCATCCAGGAAACGACACCATGGGAAGCTGCAAAAATCACCCGGACAGTGCCACCACGTACCTCTGCCAGAAACACAACTACTCTGTCTGCGAGCAGTGCCTGAACTGCTCAGATCCGAATTTATACTGCAAATTCCGCCCGTCCTGTATTATCTTTTTCAAAGCAAAGAAACCGAAATCATTCAGCGACACCATCAAACCCACCCTAACGGAAAAGGAGACAGCCCATGAGTGATCAACAGCAGCATTGTCCCGGTTTTGAAAGCAACAAATCGTTGAGTTCGGTAGACGTCAAGTGCCCTGACTGCGGCAAGAAACAGGAAATTTTCTCCGACGAATTGACCAAGCAGGTCAAATGCGCCAGCTGCGGTGCGCTTTTCGACGCCGCCGCCTGCAAGGTCGATTGACCTCCGCCCGGGTCTCCGACCCGGGCTTCAGAATATTGCCGGTAAAGCGCTACGCGAGCGGTTTTCCGGCATCCAGCCGTTCACTGATCGTGGTGGTGATGGTGATGATGGTGGTGGTGATGACCTGAGTCTTGCGGCGCTCCCCCGATCTCTTCAAGCGCGGCCTCGAGCGTCGCGCTGACCGTCTCCATCTGCTCCATCGCCAGTGCCAGGGCTGCCGCCATCGCGTCATGGTTATCGCCCGCCATGACCTCCCGCCACTTGTCGAACTCCCGGACATGACCGCCGTTATGATCAATCCAGTGCTTCAGTAAAACCCGCAGTTTTTCTATTGAATCCATTGCTCGTCTCTGCCGCCGCAGTCTCTTTCACCTGCCGGCACCTTTGTCTTTTTTCGGGGTTAGTGTCAAGTGCGGATGCAGCGGCTTCAGGTACCAGCCTGCTGCAGAACGACCTTTCCCGCCATGAAATCGATAGATCTGAGGACGACCTGCTCGACCAGCCTCGGGCCTTCGAACAGCGTCGAAATCTGCATACCTCCTGGCTCGACCACCAGGCTGGTGACATCTTCCATCACCAACTCCTCGATCCCGTCCCGATCGATTACTACGCTCATCTGGCACATGGTTCTTCTTCCTTGTTTCCGTGAGGGTCCCGCCCCAGCGGCAGAGATTTCGATACCCGCCGGCACCGGCGGCTCTGTTCAACCAATTACCGTTAACACAATAAATATTCCTAACGATAAGTCTAATCTTTTTCGGCCCTTCGCGCACCACACCTACATCAAAATTAGCAGAAATTGCAATTGAAAAATATGGCATCCGACATCAAGAACTGATAGGATGATCAGGATTTGAAAACGCAGATCCGCGCTTTTTATCGGTAAAAAGACGCTTTTGATTGGGTACTCAAATATACGCATCGGCAAGGAGGGCACGTCATGGAAGAACGTCTGAGTGCTGTACTTTCCCCTTATAGAGGAAGACAGGACGCACTGATCCCTATTCTACAGAAGGTCCAGGAGGAGCTTGGCTATCTGCCCGACGATGCCATGCTGGAGATCGCCAAAACCACTGGCTTGCCAGAAAGCCGCGTATATGCGGTGGCCTCCTTTTACGCCCAGTTCAGGTTCACCCCCCGGGGCAAGCACACCATCATGGTCTGCCGCGGCACCGCATGTCATGTGCGCGGCGCCGAAAAAATTCTTGAAGAGACCGAGCGGACTCTCGGCATCGTCGAGGGTGAGACCACTGAAGACAAACAGTACACCCTTGAAACCGTCGCCTGCATCGGCTGCTGCGCGCTTGCTCCGTGCATCATGATCGATGAGGATGTAGAAGCCAAACTGACCCCCAAAATGGTGCCTGAGATTCTGAACAGGAGGGATGAAGCATGAATTTTGCCGATATACAGCAACAGGCCCGGCAGGAATGGGATGCGCTGCAACATGGTGAATGGCCGGTGGTTGCGATCGGAACGGCGACCTGCGGCCGTTCGGCCGGCGCCCTTGCCGTCGTGAAAGCGTTTGAGAAAGAGCTCGCCGAAAAAGACGTCAAAGCCAGTGTCGTGGAGGTGGGCTGCATCGGCCCCTGTTACGCGGAACCGCTGGTCAACATAACCAAACCGGGGAAGGCCACGGTAGCCTATAAAAACGTCACCGCACAGATGGTCAGCGAAATCGTCGACAGCTATCTTCAGGGCGACGACCCTCTGCCCCAATACACCCTGGGCACCTTTGGCGACGGTAAGATCAAGGGTATCCCGAGGATTCTCGACACCCCGTCGTTCAAACCGCAGGAACGTCGCGTATTCCGGAACTGCGGCGTCATCGACCCGACCAATATCAACCACTACATCGCCAATGAAGGGTACCTGGGGCTCAGCAAGGCACTGCAGATGACCCAGCAGGAAGTGGTTGAGGAGATGAAGAAATCGGGACTGCGCGGCCGCGGAGGCGGCGGCTTCCCGGCGGGCCGCAAATGGGAGGCGGGACTCAACGCCAAGTCCGACCAGAAATATGTGGTCTGCAATGCCGACGAGGGCGATCCGGGAGCGTTCATGGACCGTGCGGTCATTGAGGGCGACCCCCACTCGGTCCTCGAGGGAATGATCATCGCCGGTTACACGATCGGGGCCGATACCGGATACATCTATGTGCGCGCCGAATACCCGCTGGCCATCAGAAGGCTCGAACGGGCCATCAAACAGGCCCACGAGAAGGGATTTCTCGGCAAAAACATCCTCGGCACCGATTTCTGTTTCGACATCAAGATCTTCCCGGGGGCCGGCGCCTTCGTATGCGGGGAGTCAACCGCGCTGACCCTGTCCATCGAAGGCAAACGGGGTATGCCGCGGGTCGCGCCGCGGCCGCGGACCACCGAGAAGGGGCTGCACGACAAGCCGACCCTGCTGAACAACGTCAAGACCTTTTCGTCGGCACCGATGATCATCACCAGAGGCGCCGAATGGTTCGCCAGCATTGGCACCGAGAAGAGCACCGGCACCGCGATCTTCGCCCTCACCGGCAAGGTCAACAACTGCGGCCTTATCGAGGTTCCGATGGGAATCACGCTGCGGGAAATCATTTACGATATCGGCGGTGGCATCGCCGACGGCGGAAAATTCAAGGCCGTCCAGACAGGCGGGCCGTCCGGAGGCTGCCTGCCCGAATCGCTGCTTGACACCCCCATCGATTATGATTCGCTCGGCGCGGCCGGATCGATCATGGGATCGGGAGGCATGGTGGTCATGGACGAGAGTACCTGCATGGTCGACGTGGCCCGCTACTTCCTCGACTTCACCGAGATCGAATCCTGCGGGCAATGCGTGCCCTGCAGACTCGGTACCAAGCAGCTCCTCGATATCCTCAAGGACATCTGCGCCGGCAAGGGCAAAAAACAGGACATCGACCTGATGATCGAGCTGAGCCATTCGATTCACGGCGGATCGGTCTGCGGTCTCGGCCAGACGGCGGCCAATCCGGTGCTGACCACCATTCGCTATTTCCGTGACGAATTTGAGGCCCACATCAACGACAAACGCTGTCCGGCAAAAGTATGCAAGTCACTTATTTCCTTCAGAATCCTGGAGGACAAATGCAAGGGCTGCACACTCTGCGCGAAATCGTGCCCGGTCAGCGCGATCAGCGGCGAGAAGAAACAGGTGCATGTCATCGATCAGCGCCTGTGCGTACAGTGCGGAGTCTGCATGGAAAAATGCCCGAAGAAATTCAGCGCCGTTGAATGCGTTTCACCCAAAATTCCCGTCAAAGAACCGATGGAGGTGGTTGCATGAGCAAGGTAACCTTTACAATAGACGGTCTGCAGATAGAAGCCGATGCAGGAATGACCGTATTGGAGGCTGCATTGGCCAACGGAATCTACATTCCCAACCTGTGCAACCATCCGGATCTGGAGCCGGCCGGGCTGTGCAGGGTCTGCGTGGTCAAGCAGGACGACTGGAAAATCGTCATCTCCTGCAAACTGCCGGTCAAGGAAGGTATGGTTATCAGCACTGAAGATCCCGAGGTTCAGCAGATCCGCAAGAGCAACGTGGAACTGCTGATCGCCAATCATCCGATGACCTGTCTGACCTGCGCCGCCGATTCCGAATGCGAACTTCAGAAAGTCGGTCAGTTCGTCGGCGTCACCCAGGAAAGCCTGAACCGCTACCGTCGGGATATCAGAACGACTCCGAAAGACACTTCGAACCCGTTTTTCATCATCGATCACGCCAAATGCATCATGTGCGGGATCTGCGTCAGAACCTGCGACGAACTGCAGAACATCAACGCGATCGATTACGCCAAGCGCGGCGTTCAGAGCCTGATCTCCACCCTCGGCAACAAGCCGATCGCCGAATCGCGCTGCGAATCGTGCGGCGAGTGCGTGGTCCGCTGTCCGGTCGGGGCGCTGACCATGAAGAATACGCTGAAACCAATGCGCGAAGTCCAATCGATCTGCTCGTACTGCGGCGTCGGCTGCGGTATCTACCTCGGAGTCCGCGGCAACAGCGTCGTATCGGTCCGGGGCGATAAGGACAATCCGGTGAACAAGGGGTCACTGTGTGTCAAGGGCAGGTTCGGCTACAAGTTCATCAACCATCCGGAACGGCTCACCACCCCGTTGATCAAGAAGAACGGCGAACTCGAGGAAGCCACCTGGGACGAGGCGCTGGACCTGATCGCCGACAAGTTCGCCAGCAGCAAGAAGGAGAAATTCGCGGCCCTTGCCTCGGCTCGCATCACCAACGAGGACAACTACCTGATCCAGAAATTCACCCGCGCGGTCATGGGCACCAATTCCATTGACCATTGCGCCCGGCTCTGACACTCCCCGACCGTGGCCGGTCTGGCCACCAGCCTGGGAAGCGGCGCAATGACCAACTCGATCTCTGAGATCGGTGATGCGGCAACGATTTTCGCGATCGGGACCAACACCACGCAGGCCCACCCGGTGCTGGCCCTGCAGGCGAAAAAGGCAGCCCGCAACGGCGCCACGCTGATCGTTGCGAATCCGAAGGAGATCGATCTGTGCCGGCATGCCTCTCTGCACATCCAGCATCGACCCGGCACCGACGTCGTGCTGGTGATGGGCATGGTCAAGGTGATCATGGACGAGGGGCTGGCGGACCTGGAGTTCATCAAGTCTCGCTGCGAAAATTTCGACGAATTCAAGGCTTCGCTGGCCGAATTCAACCTCGCCTCCGTCGCCAAGATAACCGGCGTGCCCGCCGAGACGATCAGCAAAGCTGCACGGATCTATGCCACCAACGGACCGTCGTCGATTCTCTACTGCATGGGCATCACCCAGCACAGTCACGGTACCGACAATGTCTGGGCCCTGAGCAACCTGGCGCTGGTAACCGGTAACCTGGGCAAACCCTCATCCGGCGTCAATCCGCTGCGCGGCCAGAACAACGTGCAGGGATCATGCGACATGGGATGTCTGCCCGATGTCTATCCCGGCTACCAGAAAGTAGTCAACCCGGACATCCGCAAGAAATTCGAAACGGCATGGGGAGTGCCGTTGCCATCCGAGGAGGGGTTGACCCACTCCGAGATTTTCGACAAAGTCCACCGCGGCGAAATCACCTCACTGCTGCTGGTCGGCGAAAACCCATACCTGAGTGAAGCGAACGCCAGCCATGCGATCGAGGCGATGAACCGGCTTGATTTCCTGGTGGTTCAGGACATCTTCCTGACCGAGACGGCACAGATGGCCGATGTGGTGCTGCCGGCCGCCTCATTTGCCGAGAAAAACGGTACATTCTCCAATACCGAGCGGCGGGTGCAGCGGGTCCGCAAAGCGATCAATTCTCCCGGTGAGGCAAAAGCCGACTGGAAAATCGTTGCCGAAATCGCTCAGAGGATGGGCGCCGCCGGATTCGATTACGCCAGCGAGGAGCAGATCTTCGCGGAAATCGCGTCGCTTACGCCAAGCTACGCCGGCCTGACCTATGCGCGGATCGATAGGTGCGGCATCCAGTGGCCGTGTCCGACCGAAGACCACCCCGGCACCCCGATTCTGCACACCCAGAACTTCGGCACCGCTTCCTCGAAGGCCAAGCTGATGCCGCTATCATTCAACGATTCTGCAGAACTGCCCGATGACGAGTACCCGCTGCTGCTGACCACCGACCGCAGCCTGTTCCACTATCACACCGGCAGCATGACGAGACGGGTTGACGGCCTGGAGCAACTGGTCAGCGAGGAATTGCTGAAGATCAACCCCAAAGATGCCGCTTTGCTCGGCCTCGAGGACAGCCAGATGGTCCAGGTCAGTTCCCGTCGCGGCACTACCCAGGTCAAAACCAAATTGACCAGGATCTGCCCGCCGGGCCTCGTTTCGCTGACTTTCCATTTCGCCGAGAGTCCCACCAACGTGCTCACCAGCCCGGCTCTCGACCCGATCGCCAAGATACCGGAAACCAAGGTGTGCGCGGTGAGGGTCGAGAAAGTGTAAGCATCCACCGCTGACAGGAGTTGTCCTGTTCGCTTCACCGGAACCGGGATCGGTCATGCATGACCGATCCCGGTTTTGTTATTTTTTCATCACAAAATAATCCGGAAAAGAAAGCGGGGGTGG
>JAJDNR010000116.1 GCA_022340565.1 Desulfofustis sp. | reverse complement strand
GAAAAAGGAGCAGGAGATTGAGATTATCACTGGTGCTTGGGCAGAAAACACGTCCAACAGGCAGGACTTGAGCCTGCTGTTCTTGTTGAGGTTTATTCGGATGGGGGGATTGAGTCACTGCGTTTGACGGTAGCTTCGTGTTCGTGGAAACCGGGCGATGATCGGGATGGCCAGCAGAGGTATGCAGGACAGAAACGTGAGGACGGGCTGTATCGTGAAGGTGTCGGCGAGCCTGCCAACCACCGGCGTGACTACTCCCCCGAGTCCATAGGCAAAGCCCATCATAAGGCTGGCAACCATGGACCGGCCTTTGGGGGCGAGGGTCTGGGCCATCGTAACACCGAGGGGGAGCGGGGCTAAAACAAAGCCTCCAGCCAGCGCCGCACCAAGATAGATCCAGTTGCCGTTGAGCTGCAGAAGCAGCCACAGAGCCGGGGCCATGAACAGAAACGTGAAAATGAAAACCGGCTTGAATCCAAGTCGATCCGACATATGCCCCGAGAGCAGGCCGCTGAGTGTGCCTGTTACCAGAAAGATCGCATAAATCGTCCCGGCGGAAACCACGCTGAAACCCTTCTGCACAAAAAGTACCGGCATAAAGGCCAGAAATGACTGGCCAACCACCGCCCGAAGAAACATTACCAGCCAGATCAGGGCGATGATTTTCCAGACATTTCCAAGGCTTTCTTTGAGTGCTCCGAAAAATCCGGAACGGCTCAAACCTTCGCTCTGGGGGATCGGTATCACCGTCAGCAGATAGCCAAGTACCGCTATCCCCATGATCATGGTGGCCGGCATGGCAGTCAATCCGAAGACGGCTACATACCAGGTGATGAAGAGCGGTCCCAGACCGAAGGCAAGTGTTCCGCCGGTGTTGAAGATCGACATGGAAAAACTGGCCTTGTTTCCTGCATAAAGCGGCACCATTCCGGTAACGGAAGGATGGAACATAGAGGACCCGACAGATCCGAGCGCGACACACAGCAGCAGCGTCCAGAAATTGGCAGAAATGCCGGAGAGGGGGATGAAAATGACCGGCAGAGACAGGCCGACGAAGATGAAGACCCGCGACTGGTATCGGTCAGCCCAATAGCCGACGGTGGGCTGGATGATGAATGCCAGCAGCCTCATTGTCCCGGCGATGATACCGACCTGGGTAAGGGTGAGGCCAAGCTTTTCGACAAATACCGGAAAGAGCGGGTTGATGAAGGCGGTGTAGAAATCGCCGGTGAAATGGACGAGGGTGAGGGCAGAAAGTATCTTCAGATTATGGGACATAGGTCAGTATCCTGAATCATGAGTAGGCAGCCAGGCGCCTGCCGGTCTTTTTAGCAGCCGCTGGTGGTGTATGTATCGGAAAATATTTACACACGCCACTACACATAGCACGTTTCCTCATAATCTGAAATGCCGATTATCATGACAAGAAATGACCTGTCAGCTGGTGAGCGATCCCGGTCATTACCCGTATGATTCCTGTCAATGAAAGCCCGAGCTGCTTACCATTCCATGCCCTCCAGCAAGAACCAATGCAGGCCTACCGGCTCCTAAAAAGGCTGCGATGAGGGTGCCGTTGTGAAGCGGGCTTGAAGATTTTGCAATTGATAGGTATCAATTCTGTTGATTCACTGCTTGTAGGCATATAACGTTCAGATCTGGAGGTCAAAACCTCAGGCTCGCCTGTAACATTGTCTTTTGACCCGCACTCTGCGTTAACAATGAAAACCCTATCCTCGACATGGCAGCTATAGACCTGCGGGAAAATTTTCATTGATGTCTTGGTTTCGAACCAACTCCCTAATTTTTCAAGGCAGCCGTTGCTGAACAGAGAAATGGAAAAAAGGAAACTCGGAAATTTTAAAATGTCGTTTATCGTAGTTCTCATAGGCAGTGTCACATTCTTGCACTACTCAACGCATGAAAGTCCCTATTACTATTTTGTTTTCTACGGTGAACTCTATTTTCTTCCTATCGTCATAGCAGGATTCTGGTTTGGTATACGAGCCGCTCTGGCCGCCTCACTGGCCGTTACGGTGTGCTATGCCCCCTATGTTGCGATGCACTGGCAGGGGTTTTCCCTGGTTGATTTGGATAGAATACTGTCGATGGCTCTCTACAATCTCACCGCAGTCATTATTGGCATACTCAAAGAACGTGAAGCTATCGCCAACGAAAAGTTATTGAAGACCGAAAGCCTCGCAACCATGGGGAAATCCCTTGCTGCCGCAGCTCATGACATTAAGGCTCCGCTGGTTGTAATTGGTGGATTTGCCCGGCAGCTCAGGAAGAAATTCAGCGATTATGATCCGAATAATGAAAAATTAGATATTATAATTGAAGAAACAGAGCATCTTGAAAAAATGATGCATAATATGCTCGATTTTTCAAAACCGCTTATGCTGGAATTTTGTGAAAAAAATATAAATAAAATAGTGGAAGAAAGCAGAGTAATAGTTACGGAAAAGGCACAAAAGAAATCGGTTATGATTGACTATAACCTTTCTTCCGAAATTCCAGCGACTTCTATTGATTCAACTCGTATAAAGGAAGCGATAATAAATCTTCTCTTGAACGCCGTTGAGGCATCTCCTGAAGGGGAAACCGTCACTTTGCGCACTTCTTATTCTGAAAGCAGCGTAATCATCGATGTGATTGATCGTGGACGCGGCCTGCCCACTGAATTGAGAAAGCAGGTCTTCGATCCTTTTTTCACCACCAAAAAGGAGGGTACCGGGTTGGGACTTGCGATCGTTAAAAAAATTGTGGATGCGCACAAAGGATCCCTGGAACTCATTGACAATTCGCCCAAAGGAATCATTTTCAGGATCAAGCTGCCCAGGGTATAGCAATGATTAGCGGCCCCCACACCTTCCACTCAGCTCCCTATGGAATCCGGTTTCGGTTTTCAAGGCAGCCTTTATTATTAATGGCGAAAATGGTACCCTTCTGCTCCCCTGAAAATTATTCATAACGTCAGAAATAGTTGAGATAGAGATTGTCACTTGAGGTCATGATAGTCGTAGTGCTTTCTGCTGTTCTTCACGCCAGCTGGAATGCCCTTATTCGCAATTCTGTCAATAAGCTCCATGAAACGGTTATGATCGTCTTTGGGGCAGCCTTCTGGACACTCTTCTTTCTGCCGGCAGTTCCTCTTCCCGCTGTTGAGAGCTGGCCGTATTTAGCCGCGTCTGTGTTTGTACACGTAGTGTATTTCACCCTCGTTGCACGTTCTTACCGAAACGGGCAACTCAGTCTGATCTACCCTGTGATGAGGGGAGTCGCCCCGCTGTTCTCGATGATTGCCGCGGCACTATTAATCAAGGAGTTTCCATCTCCGGGCGGCTGGTTGGGTGTTCTGCTGATATCCTGCGGGATACTCGCCCTGGCTCATGATTCGCTGCGCCTAAAGACCTTTGATGCCGTGTCCACGACATTCGCCTTGACAAACGCGGCCGTTATCGTTGCCTATACCTTGATCGATGGGCAGGGAGTCAGGCTCTCCGGCAATGCCGTGAGCTATACGGGATGGATGTTTCTGCTGACCGCTTTGATATTGCTTGCCGTGTCATGTGCTGTTGAGGGGAGGGGGATGTACAAGAGCTTCCAGACAGGTTGGCGCACCGGCCTTCTCGGAGGAGGATGCAGTTTGACGGCATACAGCCTGGTGCTCTGGGCAATGACCCATGCGCCCATAGCCCTGGTCGCAGCCCTTCGGGAAACGTCTGTGGTGTTTGCGGCGATCATCGCGGCCTTATGTTTGAAAGAGTCGTTTACCCGCTTGAGATACGCATCAATATGTATCGTGACGATTGGTGCCATCGCGATGAAGATCTTTTAGGTTTTTAATGCGCTCCTTGATCTTGAAACAGAATCCTGATGTTTCAGGGTGTCCATAAGACGCTCTGTGACCATGAGTGTATTCGGTTTGAATCTTCTCCTTCGTGCCCGCATTATGATCCGTCTCCAAAAGAGGCCGAGCACTCTTTTGTGAGCTGGCTGGAAATCGTGTGCTTATTGCTGGAAAAGCGATACAATACCTGTCTGGTGAAACTGAAATCGAACGGGGATTCATCGCCGGTTCTCACCCCAAACATCGCTGTGTGATTAGTGCAAGGCTCTCTCTTATCGCCTCATCAATCCAGCCATCGCCGGAACCGGAAAAGGGCCGTCAACTTCTAATCAAAGCAAGGGGATAACTTCGTGGGAATCCATATTTCGCTCCACCATAAGACATCGTATCGTTACGACCGCCCGGTACATCTGGCTCCCCAGATAGTCAGGTTGCGTCCCGCACCGCATTGTCGAACCCCGATTCTGAGCTACTCAATGAAAGTTGAGCCGAACGTTCATTTTCTCAATTGGCAGCAGGACCCGTTCAGCAACTATCTGGGACGCCTGGTTTTCCCGGAAAAGACAGCGTTATTCCAGGTCGAGGTAGATCTTGTCGCCGACATGATCATTATCAATCCCTTCGATTTTTTTCTCGAACCCGATGCGGAAGCCTTTCCTTTCAGCTACGAACCGAACCTCAGGCAGGATCTGGCTCCCTACCTCGCCCGAACTGCACCCGGGAACCTGCTCACACAGTTTATTGCCGAGATCGACACGAAAGAGACGCAGACCATAGATTTCCTGGTCGGCCTCAACGTGAAGCTGAGCAAAACGGTCAATTATCTGATTCGCCTGGAACCAAACGTACAGAGCTGCGAGGAGACCCTGACTCTCGGCAGCGGATCATGCAGGGATTCCGCCTGGCTGCTGGTCAACATTCTCAGAAACCTCGGTTTGGCCGCACGCTTTGTATCCGGCTACCTCGTCCAACTGAAGCAGGATGTCAAATCGCTGGACGGGCCTTCAGGCTGTGAAGCAGATTTTACCGATCTGCACGCCTGGACCGAAGTCTATATCCCCGGAGCCGGCTGGATCGGCATGGACCCGACTTCCGGCCTCTTCGCCGGCGAAGGTCACATACCGCTGGCCTGCTCACCGGAACCGCAGAGTGCCGCACCGATCAGCGGCGGGCTTGAGGAGTGCGAGGTCGATTTCAACCATACCATGTCGGTACGGCGTATTTTTGAAGCCCCCCGCTCGACCAGACCGTACCCGGAAGACATATGGCGTTCGATTGTCGAACTCGGTGACCGCGTGGACCGGGAACTCGTCGATCAGGATGTGCGTCTCAGCATGGGAGGGGAACCGACCTTTGTCTCCATCGATGACATGGATGATCCCCAGTGGAACACCGAGGCGCTGGGTAAGGAAAAACAGGAACGGGCGGAGTTGCTCATCAAATGCCTGAAGGATGAATGGGGGCCCGGCGGTCTCCTCCATTACGGTCAGGGGAAATGGTATCCCGGGGAATCGCTGCCGCGCTGGGCGCTCGCCTGTTACTGGCGCAGGGACAGCGTGCCGATCTGGCAGAACAACGCTTTGCTGGCCGATGTTTCCAGGGACTATGGATACGGAGCGAGGGAGGCCAAACTCTTCATTGAAACCCTGGCCTCGATTCTCGGGGTTGAGCATCGCTTTATCCGTGAAAGCTACGAAGATATCTTCCACTACCTGCACCAGGAGCACAAACTGCCGGTAAATGTCGATGCCACTGATCCCCGGCTTGAGGATGGCGAGGCGCGGACTCGGATGATGCGCGCCTTTACCAGGGGACTGGGGGCCGTTACCGGTTATGTCCTGCCGCTGCAGCACGGCTCCTGGAAAAGCGGGCCGTGGCCTTTGCGGGGCAAGTACATGTTTCTGCTGCCGGGAGACTCCCCTGCTGGACTGCGGCTGCCGCTGGAATCGCTGCCCTGGGTAGCCAAAGAGGACCTGCCGTTGCATTTCAGCCTCGACCCCATGGCCGAGCGCGGTCCGCTTCCTGACCCACGACAAAGACAGCTGGCATTGACCGGGGAGCCTGAAGAACTCGTCAGCGAAACGGTGCGCAGCCAGCCGCCGCCGTATGCGGACCCTCAGCCGGTCCGCGGAGAGTCGGCTGCCTGGGTCGTCCGCACCGCCCTGTGCGTCCAGCCCCGGGAAGGCCGACTCTATGTGTTCATGCCGCCGGTCACCGCGCTGGAGGGCTATCTCGAACTCGTCGCAGCCGTTGAGAAGACCGCCGAAAAAACCGGATTTCCAGTCGTCATCGAGGGCTATACACCTCCAGCCGATCACCGGCTGGAGAGCCTGAAGGTAACCCCGGACCCGGGAGTCATCGAGGTGAACATCCAGCCGATGCACAGCTGGCGCCAGATGGTCGATCACACCACCAGGCTCTACGATATCGCCCGCGAATGTCGGCTCGGAACGGAAAAATTCTTGGTCGACGGCCGTCACACCGGCACCGGGGGAGGCAACCACATCGTCGTCGGCGGGGCAACACCGGCAGACAGCCCGTTCCTGCGCAGGCCTGATCTGCTGCGCAGCTTTATCACGTTCTGGAACAACCACCCTTCGCTGTCGTACCTGTTCTCGGGGCTCTTTATCGGTCCTACTTCGCAACAGCCGAGGCTTGACGAGGCGAGACACGACAGTCTCTACGAACTGGAAATCGCTTTTGCCGAGCAAGACCGCCTGGCGCGAGCCGGAGACGCATGCCCGCCGTGGCTGGTAGACAGGCTGTACCGCAACCTTCTCGTCGATGTCAGCGGCAACACGCATCGCGCCGAGTTCTGCATCGACAAGCTCTATTCCCCGGACAGTTCCTCCGGCCGCCTGGGCCTTCTCGAATTCCGCTCTTTCGAGATGCCCCCCCATGCCCGGATGAGCCTGGCACAGCAGCTGCTCCTGCGCATCTTCATCTCCTGGTTCTGGAACGTGCCCTATCGCCAGGAACTGGTCCGCTGGGGCACCCGCCTCCACGACCGCTTCATGCTGCCCCGCTTCGTCCAGGACGACTTCGAGGATGTCCTGGAGATCCTCAACCAGGCCGGTTATTCGGTTTCCATGGACTTTTTTCACCCCCATTTCGAATTCCGCTTTCCCGTCTATGGCAGGATAGCGTATCTGGGTATGGAGCTGGAGGTGCGCCAGGCCCTCGAACCATGGCACGTGCTCGGTGAAGAACCCGGGGGAGGCGGCACGGTCCGTTATGTCGATTCCTCCGTCGAAAGACTGCAGGTGAAGGTATCGGGAATGACCGGTGAGCGCTATATCGTCACCTGCAACGGCAGGCGCGCACCGCTGCAGGCGGCCAGAACAGCAGGCGTGTTCGCCTGCGGTGTCCGCTATCGTGCCTGGCAGCCTCCCGCCTGCCTGCATCCTACCATCGGGGTGCACGCACCGTTGACCATAGATCTGTTCGATACCTGGACCGGACGGGCAGTTGGCGGTTGTGTCTATCATGTCAGTCATCCCGGCGGACGCAACTACGAGAGTTTCCCGGTCAACTCCTACGAGGCGGAAGGGAGAAGGAACGCCCGTTTTATCCCGGGCGGTCACACCCCGGGAAGGCAGGAACATATTCCGGCAGCGGAGACCAACCGCCATTTTCCCTGCACGCTTGATTTACGGAGATGATGTGGTTAAGTACATTCCAGGCAAGATTCACCTAATTTCCATTCTGCCTGCAGGGCAGCACGTGCATGACTGACTCAGGGTACCCGACCACAACAACGGCAGATAGGGCTGAAGTATCTTTGTTTTCCTCGATTGCCTTTCCGAAACGGTCGTTTAACGAAGCCTTTTCATCTCCCGGACAGCCGCGTGATCACTGGCACCAGCTCGTAACAGAGCTGGATGGCCTCGGCACCGATTCCCTGAAAAAGAATCATGGGCGCGCCAGGCAGATGCGTCATGAAGACGGCGCCACCGTCAACCCTTTCGACGAACCTGCCCGGAAAAGCACGTCCTGGGATCTTGATCCCATCCCGATCGTAATCGGAGCCGCCGAGTGGCGTGAGTTGGAAGCCGGGCTGATCCAGCGTGCACAGCTTCTGGAGATGATACTGGCGGACGTCTACGGTCCTCAGAACCTTTTGCGCAACAGGCAGCTGCCGGTTGAACTGGTTTTCGCAAACCCGAATTTTCTCTATGCCTGTCATGACATCCGCCCGCTCGGCAAACGTTTTTTGCCGTTCTATGCCGCCGATCTCTACAGAGCCGAGGACGGGCGCTTCCGAGTTTTTCGGGACCACGCCGACAATCCGGCCGGCCTCGGCTATGCCCTGGAAAACAGAATTGTGATGTCGAGAATTTTTTCGGAGTTATATCATAAAGCCAGGACTCATCGGCTCGCACCGTTTTTCAAAACCTTTCACCAGGCATTGGCCGGCCGTGCGGCGCCCGGGCATGGCAACCCGGATATCGTTCTGCTCTCTCCCGGACCCGACAGCCATATATATTTCGAACATGCCTTCCTGTCCCGTTATCTGGGCTTCCCGTTGGTGGAACCACAGGATCTAACCGTCCGTAACGGCAAGATATTTCTCAAGAAACTTGCTGGACTCGAGCCGGTGGAGGCGATCTTTCGCCACCTTGACGACCTCTCCAGCGATCCCTTTACGCTGCGGCGGGAAACAGCCGAAGGAATCGCCGGTCTCATCCAGGTGAGCCGGGAAAACCATATTGAAATAGTCAATCCGATAGGCAGCGGTTTTGTGGACACTCCGGCCCTGTCCCCGTTTCTGCCCTCATTGTGCAACTCGCTGCTCGGTCAGAACCTGCTGCTCGAAAACCATCTCTCCTGGTGGTGCGGTACAGCGGAAGGATTGAACCAGGTACTCGGCAATATAAATGGGCTTACGCTCGGTCATGCTTACCGCGGTGTCGATGTCGGCGACAGCAGCGGCGATCCTTCCTCGCTTGTTCAGGCAGCACCGGCACGGTATGTCGCCTCGACGCCCTTCTGTCCTTCCGTGGCACCGGGCTGGAACAGGTATGGGATGAGCGGCAGCCGGGTCCTCCTCAGAGCTTTTGTCTGTGCCACCGATCAGGGTTTTGCCGTATTGCCCGGCGGGCTCGGGATCACTGCCGCCGATGTCAAGAACCTCATCGGCAACACTCCGGAACTTCAGTACAGCAAAGATGTCTGGGTGCTGTCCGACGAGCCGGTCGAGCAGTTCAGCCTGATGGAGCGGTTTCATGCCATACACGAGTTCAAACGCAGCAGCGACCTGCCCAGCAGGGTAGCCGATCACTTGTTCTGGCTGGGCAGATACCTGGAACGCACGGAGGGACTGGTGCGGCTTCTTCGTCTGGTTTTTCAGAGGATATCGGGTGAAGATCGACTGCAGGACATACCGGAAATCGGCATTCTGTTGAGACTTCTGAGAGCCAAGAACATTGTCTCTGAGCAAACCCCGGACAAACCGGAAATCCCGCCCTACCAGGAATTATTCAACGATCTCATCAATGGTCTGTCCCGAACAGATGGCGGCAACAGCGTGGTTTCGCTGCTGAGATCGGTACAGAACAGCGCCCGCAAGGTGCGGGACCGGCTGTCTCTCGATTCTTCACGAATTATCAACCATCTCGAGGACCTTGCCGACACCTCGGTTTACGACCCGCTGGAGTTTCTTGACGATATCCTTCTGACGCTCAGCAGTTTTTCCGGGCTGGCCATGGAAAGCATGACCCGCGGCCTCGGCTGGCGATTCATGGATATCGGACGGCGTCTGGAGCGGGCCCTCCATCAGACCGGTATGGTCTGTCAGGCCCTTCCCCTAGTCTGCGGAGAATCCGGCAGTACCCTGCAGACCTTGCTGGAAATCTCCGACAGTACGATGACCTACCGGGCCAGGTACCGGTCCGCATTTCAACTGGCCCCCGTGCTTGATCTTCTGCTGGCGGATGAGGGCAATCCGAAGTCTCTGGCGTTTCAGCTCAATCGAATCGTCAGCCACATGGAACATCTGCCGCGCCAGAGCGAAAAACCTTTTGCCCATCAGGAGGAGCGTCTCGCCTTGAAAATGCTGACGGCCATCCGCCTGGTCGAACTTCACGAGGTTCACTGCCGGGAAGAACAAAATCGCAATGACGACCTGAACCTGATTTTGACCGGTATCTCAGCGGATCTCAAAGAATTCTCCCAGCAGATCAGCGGTCATTACCTGGCCCGGGTCCAGACGACTCCTCATTTCGCCGTGATCGCCGGTGACCGTCAACCATGAGATATGTGGCCACCCACATCACCGGGTACACCTATTCGGAGCCGGCCTCGCTCTCGCAGAACGAACTCTTTCTCTTTCCCCGTGAGACCGGCACGCAGCGTGTGCTGGAATATTCCCTGTCAATAACGCCGGAACCTGATTACCGGCACCGAAGGACAGATTATTTCGGCAATACGGCTGACCTGTTCATGGTTCAACAATCTCACAGCACGCTGGTGGTGGCGTCAACCAGTACCGTGCAGACCGCACGTCCGAACCTACCCGACCCGGATCGAACCCCCGCCTGGGAAGAGGTCGCCGCGCGTCTGGCAGCAAGCAGCCACGCCAATGACTTCGAGGCGCTGCCGTATCTGTTCGCCAGTCCATTTATATCTCTCAGTTCCCGGACCAGGTCCTATGCGCAATCGTCGTTTCAGCCGGCGACACCGCTTTTTCGCGGCACCCTCGATCTGATGCAGCGAATTTTCAAAGGATTTGCATACGATAAATCGGCGAGTACGATCGATACGACGGTTGAACAGGTTATGGAGAACCGTATCGGAGTCTGCCAGGATTTTGCTCATCTGGCTAT
>JAJDNR010000138.1 GCA_022340565.1 Desulfofustis sp. | reverse complement strand
AAATCGACAGGAACCCGCAGCTGGTGGCGATGGCTTTTACACCGGCGCGCTCGAGAACACCGACCGCGTCGATGAAACCATCCAATAAGCGCGGATCGTTATCGTTGACCACCCTGGCAGGGGTCGCTCCTTTGACCACTTGGTATCTGACCGGAAACGGAAAGGTGTCGGGGTTACCGACATCTCCCCGAATACGGGGGAACGTGGTGTCAAGCATGATGATGCCGATCACCGGTGTGCTGCGATCGGCCTGTCGATTTTCCCTGGGAACCATGGTAGCGGGCCTCTAGCTGCGTATCGGTAATTTCTTTATGACGCTGCGTATCGACGTGAGCAACGACTTATCCTCACAACGGCAGATGGGCAAGCGAAACGACTCCTGACAAAATTTAAGGTGAGCGGCCAGGGTTTTGACCGGCACCGGGTCTGGCTGCTGTTGAAGCAGCGCTATCAGTTCCGACAGTTCCGCTGCGATTTTCTGGGCTTCACCACTGTTTTTTTCCAGCGCCAGACGAACGAGCCGTTGCATTCTATCCGGTACGATATTTGCGGCAATGGAGAACAGCCCGTTGCCGCCGTTTTGAAAAAAATCAGCAGCCTGATCATCCCGGCCGCTGTAAATTTTGAATGACGGGGGGGTGTGTGCTCGAATTTCCCAGGCCTGATCGAGGTTATCGGCAACCTCGCAGAAACCGGCGATATTGGGGCAATCCTCCACCAGTTTCAACACGGTGGCTGTGTTTAGATTGACGTTTGTCTGCGATGTGAGGTTGTGCAGGATACAGGGGAGCGTAATGTTTTCAGCAATCGCTCTGAAATGAAGATACATTCCCCTCTGGGACGGCAGGTTCAGGTAAGGAGTGACCAGAAGGACGGCATCAGCCCCGACCTTCTGGGCATGCAGCGACAGGCGTATCGCCTCCCGCGTGTTGTTGCTGCCGGTGGCGGCGATGACCCTGGTGCGTTTGTTGACATATCTTACCGTCCACTCGACCACCCATTCATGCTCAATGTGTGACAGGGTCGCATTTTCTCCCGTGACCGTGCAGGGAACGACCGCATCCACCCGGTTCTGGATCTGGAACTCGATTATGTTTCTCAAGGCATCCTTGTCAACACTCTCATCGGCTTTAAAGGGAGTGATGAGGGCGGTGAATAAGCCGTCTAAACTCATGTCTTCCTGTCCATTAATAGCTGGTCTTTTTGAACTATTGACGTTTCAATTGGTGGGCATTGCCAGTGCTTTTGGGGTATCAAACGGAACGCTGCAGGAATCTTTTCCTGGTCACCTGTCTTGCCAGCGATACGTTCAATCACTGAGGACCCTTTTCTGCCAAGGCGATCGGTTGCGGTTGGCAGCATAGAATTTTCTGTTCTTCTGGTTCAATCAACGATGGTTGAAACAGATGACCTTGGGTTCGGTCATTTCCTGCAGTGAAAATTTGATTCCCTCGCGACCCAGACCAGAATTTTTTACCCCGCCGAACGGCATCGAATCGAGGCGATAGTCCGTGGAGTCGTTGATCATGATTCCACCACATTCAATCTCGTAGGCGGCCTTGAACGCCAGGTTTATATCTCTTGTGAACACGGCGGCATGAAGTCCGTATTCGAGCCGGTTGGCTTCTTCGACGGCCTGGTCGAAATCGTCAATGACAAACAGATTGACCACCGGACCAAAAACCTCTTCGTAATAGATACGAGAGGCCTTAGATACGTTTTCGAGGACGGTAGGCTCCACGATTGCATCCTCCCTGGAACCGCCGAACAGAATGGTGGCCCCATCGAGAACTGCATCTTTCACCCAGTTCTCGACCCTGAGCGCTTCCGTTGCAGTGATCATGGGACCCATGTCGGTATCTTCCTGAAGCTTGTCGCCGATCTTCATCACCGCAGTACGCTGAATGAACTTATCCCTGAATTCTTCATAGGCATCCCGATGTATGAAAATGCGCTGCACGCCGATACAGTTCTGACCCGCGGCCCAGAAAGCTCCAGATACACATGATTCTACAGCCCAGTCGAGGTCGCAGTCACGCCAGATGATCACCGGAGAATTGGAACCGAGCTCCATGCCCAGTTTTTTAATTCCCGCCATCGAAACAATTTTTTTCCCGGCGGCAATCCCTCCGGTAAAGGAAATCATCTGGACACGATCGTCCTGGATGAGGGGTTCACCGATCTCGCCGCCGTGGCCGGTTATAATCTGAAGAATCTCGGGCGGCAAACCGGCTTCCAGCAACGCCTCGGCCAGTTTAATCGCTGACAGCGGGGTTACCGAGGCCGGTTTGAGGATAACACTGTTGCCGCCTGCAAAGGCAGGCCCCAGCTTGTGCGCGACCAGGTTCAAAGGGTCATTGAATGGAGTGATGGCCAGAATCACCCCGATCGGGTACCGGTAGTAGTAGCCTTTACGATGTTCCCCTCCCGGAAAGGAGTCGAATGAGATCGTTTCACCATGGATTCTTTTGGATTCCTCTGCCGAGACCCGCAGCGTGTTGACACAGCGGCTGACTTCCTTGCGTGCTTCACGAATCGTTTTTGAACTCTCACGGGCAAGCAGCCGGGCAAAATCCTCGAGCCGTTCGCTCAGGATGTCCGCGGCACGGTAGAGGATTTGGGAACGCTCGTGAATCGAAAGTTTTCTGGCTATGCGACTGCCTTTTTCCGCTGCCTCCAATACCCGAGCCACATCGCTGCGGTCAGCTCGGGGCACGGTGCCCACCAGAGAACCGTCAAACGGATCGTACACGCCGATCTGCTCATCCTTGTCGACCCATTGTGAATCGATTAATATTTTCATGCCTCGTATTCCTTCATCACTTCAAACAGTTCGGCCTGTCTTACGTCGCTCATGGCAGTTAGCGGAAGTCTTAGTTCCGCACTTTTGATGAGCGTTTTTTTTCGCAGAGCGGTCTTCACCGGTATCGGGTTAGGCTCGATAAAAAGGGCATGCATGATCGGCAGCAATCGATTGTAGATGGCAGCAGCCTGAATCCGATCACCGGTGTCCCAGCACCGGAACAACTCACTCATTTCCCCGGGCAGCACATTGCTGACGACACTCACCACGCCTTTTCCGCCCATATGCAGGATGGGCAGGGTCAGCGCATCGTCGCCTGACAGCAGGTCCACCGTTTCACCGCAAAGGTTCATCGTTTGAAAAGCCTGAGACAGATCACCACTGGCGTCTTTGAGCGCCGCGATCTCAGGCAGTTTGGAGAGTCGCGCCATGGTCTCGGGCACTATGTTGACCCCTGTTCGGCCTGGTACGTTATAGACCATTACCGGCATCCCTACCTCGGCTATGGCCTTGAAATGTTGATACAGCCCTTCCTGGGTGGGCTTGTTGTAGTAGGGCGCAACCTGAAGGGTGGCGTCCACGCCGAGCTGCATGGCTTCCCGGCTCAGCGCGACCGCCTTGGATGTTGCATTGGCCCCTGCTCCGGCGACCACCGGGACACGCTTGCGGACAGCGTCGACGGTGATCTTGATGGTGCGAAGGTATTCGGAGTGGCTTAAGGTGGGCGATTCCCCCGTGGTCCCGCAGGGAACGATGCCGCTGACACCGTTTTCGATCTGGAAATCGATGAGGTTGCGCAAACTCTCTTCGTCCAGTCCACCGTCGTGGAACGGGGTTACGATAGCGGTAAAAACTCCACTGAACATAAACATCTCCTATCACGTTGAGTTATGGACCTGCAGGCAAAAGACCTGAATTTACTTGCCGCCGTCGGGCCGACTCCAGCAAGGGTCATCGTTGTCGAATCCGGCCAGAGCCGCGAGCGGTACCGGTTTTATCGGGTTTCGGACGCTGTAGGGTGGGACCTCTCCAGCCGCTACCTGGGTAAGGGCGGCCAGGACATCCTGGATGATCGGCCCGCAGGTCCGCCCCTGGCAATTGCCCATGCCGCTGTTGGTTGCCTTTTTCAGGGCATCCAGACTGTTATACCCATTACGGATCTGCTCCCTGATCTGCCCCAGATCGATATCTTCACAGCGGCAGATGATGGTTTCATCGGGGAGATCGTTGAGCATGTTGGGAGGCGGCTGCACCAGATCGTTGATCAATGCTCCGAAGGCGAGTTCCCGCTGCCTGAGCTTTCGTAAGCTGAGCCTTTGCTTCTGACTGTCGCCGTCATTCTTAGCGCCGGCAAGGTCCGCGACAGCCAGACCGGCGAGTCTGCCCTCGATGATCGATTTGTCTGCGCCGCCGATACCGGTCAATTCGCCCGTCGCGAAAACAGACGGTACCGAACTCTGCAGATTTTCAGCGACCTTAACGACCCACCCCCCCTTGGTGCTGTCGTGTTCCAGTTCGCAGCCCGCCGCCATCGCCAGCTCGAGATTGGGTACAAAGCCATACCCCACTGCCAGACAGTCAGTGGAAAAGGTCCGCTCGGTTCCCTGAACGGCTGCACCGTCTCGGTTCATCGCGGCTACCACGACTTCCTCCAGCTGCTTTTCTCCACGGGCTTCAATCACTTTGAAACCATGCAGCATCTCGGTTCGGGAGACCAGCAGTCGGGCAAGGCAGCGCGTGCCCAGCATGACTTTTGCAATATGATGGCGGCAGCCTTTCAAGGTGTTGAATTGTTGGGACCATGACGATTGATTCCAGTAGGCCTGAACCCGCCCCCCGGAGGCCGATATTTCACCGGCCAGGGCCAGTGGCAACGGGCCCGCGCCGCCAATGACGGGAAACCTGCCCGGCAGCATTCCGGCCGACTTGACCAGAATCTGGCCGGCTCCGGTGGAGATCACCCCGGGCAGGGTCCATCCCGGAAACGGCAGAAAGCGCTCCCGCGCCCCGGTTGCCAGGATAACATAGTCGGCTCGGTACCGCTCGATACGGCCGTGCTCTCCCAAGGTCCAGATTGAACCATCGGATTCCCAGCCTGTTATCTGGGCGCCCTGTCTGACGGTGATTCCAGGCTGATCAAGGTTCTCTATCAGTTGATGACCGTATCTTTTGAGGCGTTCGCGGACCGGCCTTGAGTCGACGCCCAGCGACCGGGAGACGCTGCGCAGATATTGCCCTCCCGATTGGAA
>JAJDNR010000093.1 GCA_022340565.1 Desulfofustis sp. | reverse complement strand
TGAAGCGGGGATGATCTCGCGGGTGGAAATCGCCGCCAGAAACGGTCAGAGCAGGGCATCTGTGACCAATATCACGGCCCTGCTGCTCGACCAGGGGCTGATTTTCGAGAAACAGAGCACGGTTTCATCCTCCCGGGGCCGACGCCGTATCATGCTGGCGCTCAATCCCCGGGCAGCCTATGCGGCCGGTATAAAAATCGCCCCCTATCATTTGAGTTTTGCGGTAGTCGATTTTATCGGCCAGGTCCAGTCATCGCTGTCGATCCCCTTTCGGGTGGGCGACCGGCCGGTTCATATGCTGGCTGATGTCGCCGAAGACGGTATCCTCCACTGCCTCGAGGATGCCCGCCTCAAGCGGCAGTCCCTGCTGGGGTGCGGACTGGCGATTCCGGGGTTTGTCGATTCGGCGACGGGGACCTGCCACTGGAGTCCGATCCACGGCGGCGGTTCAAATATTTCCGAGCTGCTGAGACAACGACTGAACATGGATGTGTATCTGGAAAACGATGCCAACGCCTTTACCGTAGCGTCCCAGTGGTTCGGTCTCGGTAAGGGGATTCGTGATTTTCTGGTGGTGACCATAGAGGAGGGAGTCGGCATGGGCATCGTGGTCGACGGCAAACTCTATCAGGGTTCATCTGGCATCGGTGCTGAGTTCGGCCATATGGTCATCGAGCCTGACGGTGAGCCCTGCAGATGCGGAAAGCGGGGCTGCATCGAAGCATACGCGGCCGATTCGGGCATCCTCCAGCAGGCCAGAAAACTGTTGTCGAAACGGCGCAATCCCCCCGATCTGGATCTTGTCAACATCGAGGAAATAACCCGTATGGCGGTCGACGGCGACCAAGGGCTGCGCCGGATCTTTCAGCGCAGCGGTGAATCCTTGGCGATCGGGATTTCCGGTCTGATCCAGATATTCAACCCGGAACGCATCATCATCACCGGTGAAGGCGTCCGGGCCGCTGACTTGGTGTTCAAGCCGATGCGCCGATTGCTCAAGAAACTGGTCAATAAGCCGCAGGCCGAGGCCACCCGGGTCATGGTGCAGGAGTGGAACGATCACGACTGGGCGCAGGGAGCAGCAGGATTCGTGTTGAGCCAGATTTACCGGTCGCCTCTGAATCGTATACGCAAAACGGGCGGCACCGATTAATATCTGCCCGAATCTTAAGGGAGCAGCAGAGATGAACACATATTTCCCAGAGGTGGAGCGCATTGTCTTTGAAGGGGTGGAATCCAGAAACCCTCTGGCATTCAAATGGTATGACCGGGACCGGACGGTTCTCGGCAAAACCATGGCCGAACATCTGCGTTTTGCCGTTGCCTACTGGCATACCCTGAAACATGACGGGGGAGACCCGTTCGGTTCGCCGACCATGGACCGGCAATGGAATAGATTCAGTGATCCGCTCGACAGAGCCAAGGCAACCTGCGATGCGGCGTTCGAATTTTTCACCAAGCTGGGGGTTGATTACTACTGCTTCCACGATCGTGATCTGGCGCCGGAGGGAGGCAGTTTCGCCGAGTCCTGCCGCAATCTCGAAATCATGACCGGGTATGCGGCACACCTGCAGAACAGCACCGGAGTCAAACTGCTGTGGGGAACCGCAAATCTTTTCAGCAACCCCCGCTACGTCCACGGCGCCGGGACCAACCCCGATTACCATGTGTTCGCCTATGCGGGGGCGCAGGTGAAGCATGCAATAGATGCGACCTGTGAACTGGGCGGTGAAAACTATGTATTCTGGGGCGGCCGGGAAGGTTATGAGACGCTGCTGAACACGAGACTGAAGCAGGAGCAGGAGCAGATGGCGGCGTTTCTCCATATGTGCGTCGATTATGCAGAGAAAATCGGATTCAGCGGCCAGTTCCTGATCGAACCCAAGCCCAAGGAACCGACCAAGCATCAATATGATTTCGATACCGCGACCATCCTCAATTTCCTGCGCTCCCACGATCTGATCGATCATTTCAAACTCAATATCGAAGCGAATCACGCGACCCTCGCCGGTCACACCTTCGAGCATGAACTGGCGGTTGCCGCCGCTGCCGGGAAACTCGGCAGCATGGATGTGAACCGGGGGGATTTGCTGCTTGGCTGGGACACCGATCAGTTCCCGACCGATCTCTATACGACGGTCCTGGCGATGCTCGAGGTGCTCGCAGCCGGAGGTCTGGGGACGGGGGGGATGAATTTTGATGCGAAGGTACGGCGGGGCTCTTTCGAGCCGGTCGATCTGTTCCATGCCCATATCGGCGGCATGGATGCATTCGCCCGGGGGCTGGTGATTGCGGCCGCGATAATCGAGGACGGCTTTCTCGAAGAGTTCAGGAATCAGCGTTATCGTTCCTGGAACCATGACGGCGCCGCAGCGCTGGCGGGAAGGTCGAGTCTCGAAGCCTGTTCGGCTTACATCGAGAAGCACGGGGAACCGGTGGTTCAGAGCGGCCGGCAGGAATATCTCGAAAACCTGATCAATCGCTTCATCTGATTCATCAGAGGAGACTGTGATGTACGACCGACTGTATATAGGGCTGGATAGCGGCACCCAGGGAACCAAAGGGGTGGTGATAAGCGAGCACGCGAAGGGTATCGTCGCCGAGAGCTACCATGGCTACGGGCTCATCGAAAACGACCGGGGCGGCAGGGAGCAGCATCCGGACACCTGGACGACGGCCTGTGCCCGGGTTCTTGAGGATCTCCTGGCAGCTCCGGCAGTGTCGGCGGCCGAAGTCCGGGCCATTGGCGTGTCCGGTCAGCAGCACGGCATGGTCGCTCTTGATAGTGCGGGCACGGTGATCAGGCCGGCAAAACTGTGGTGCGACACTGAAACCGCCGACCAGTGTCGGCGCATCACCGAGCGGGCCGGCGGTGAACAGGCGGTTGTCGCTCACATCGGCAACCAGGTGGCGGCCGGGTTCACCGCCTCCAAAATCCTGTGGCTCAAGGAAAACGAGCCAGATTCCTACGAGCGGCTGGCAACGGTGCTGCTGCCCCACGATTACCTCAATTACTGGCTGACCGGCAACCGGGTTTGCGAGTTCGGCGATGCGTCGGGAACCGCCTATTTCGACGTGGTGAACCGAACCTGGTCGATGCCGCTGCTCGACGCGATCGACGCATCCGGAACCCTGAAGAGCTGCCTGCCCCCTTTTGTCGCAGCAGACGAGCCGGCCGGGCGTATAAGGGCGGCGATCGGCGAGCGCTTCGGCCTCTCCCCCGAAGTCATCGTATCCTCGGGAGGCGGCGACAACATGATGGCGGCGATCGGCACCGGCAATGTCTCGGAAGGGGTGGTCACCGCCAGCCTCGGCACATCCGGCACCATCTATGCGTTTGCCGATCGGCCCGTGGTCGACGCCTCCGGAGAACTGGCCGCCTTCTGCTCGTCGACCGGCGGCTGGCTGCCGCTGGTGTGCACCATGAACGTGACGGTTGCGACGGAACTGATCCGCTCTCTGTTCGATATCGGGATCGACCGATTGAACGAACTCGCCGGGTCCGTCCCGGCAGGAGCCGGAGGATTGCTGCTGCTTCCCTATTTCAACGGCGAACGGACCCCCCCGCTGCCGTCTGCAACCGCCCATCTAAGCGGCATGACCGGCAGAAACCTGAAGCCTGCAAATATCTGCAGAGCGGCAATGGAGGGAGCGACGTTCGGGCTCAGGTACGGGCTCGACGTGCTGAAAAGAAACGGTATCCAACCCCGCGAGATCAGGCTCACCGGGGGCGGCTCGAAAAGCGCATTGTGGCGGAGACTGGTGGCCGACATCTTCGCCTGTCCGGTGGTCTGCCTGAAAGAGGAGGAAGCGGGAGCGGTCGGCGCCGCCCTGCAGGCGATGTGGTGCGTCGCCACGCAGGAGGGCGGGGGCGTTGCGCTGCCGGAGCTGACATCGAGTTTCGTGCAGCTCGACGAAACCAGCCGGTGTTTTCCCGAACCATCCGCATCAGCACACTACGAGGAGCTGTATCGGAACTACCTCACGCTGAACGATGCACTTGCCCCGCTCAACGGAGCCGGCTGAAGTTCAGCGCGATAACCCCGGGCTATTGCGAATCGAGAATGTCGGCAGCGATTTCTCTGACCTGCGGATCGCTGTCATCGAGCATCTTCCCGGCGATCATGGGCAGGTCCGGCTGGTTGATGATCGCCAGTACGCTCAGCGCCTCACCGCGCAGCAGCGGCCGATCCGACTCGAGCAGCGGTTTCAGTGATTCGGCGGCCCTGTCGAGATGCAGGCAGTTTCGGGCCTGCAACTCCTCGAACAGGACCGAGACCCCCAGCCGGACATTGAACCGTTCGTCGTCGAGAACCGCCCCGGTCCACTCCAGGTAGCGGGGATCCTGGTAAAACATCGCGGCGATGTTGTCCGCGTAGCCCATCTCCAGAAAGTCTTTGATAACCTTGAGCAGTTCCGCGTCGCTGACGTCTTCCATAGGATAGTTTCCGATCTTGAGCATTGAGAGCGTGTGGAAGACTATTTTAGCAGATGGATCCGATATCCATCAATAGGTGGATCTTGAGCTAAAAGGTTCGGGTAAGAAAGTGGGGGTAGATTGATTGAGGCTTCTGCTCTCCGGCTTGGTCGCCGTGACGGTGAACATTGCTCCAGGATACGGCAGCTTCGCTGCCTAAGCCTCCGGCCCGTAGCAAACCATGTTCACCGCCCCGGCTGGCCTCCGCGATGCAGTCTGAAACACGGCGCCACTGCTACCACCTTCATTCGCTTCTTTGAATTCCCCCGATATAGGCAGTTGTAGGTGACTGCGGGGATGCGAATTAAGGGGACATGATACTTAATTTGAACTGCAATTAAGTATCATGTCCCCTTAATTCGTCCGCATGATGCGCCTGTCGTGTAACTGGCAGATAGGCACGGATGTCGTTATCGTTAACTTTTTTTTATGAATATGATGAGATCTGCGGTACAGTTGCCGCAAGTTGGAAAAAAATACTATCACCTACGCTGTATCGTGACAGTTCAGGGAGGTGCCGAGTGGATGCGACCGACATAGCCATCATTCAGGAGCTCAAGGACGGGCGGCTATCGTTCAAGACGGTGGCCGAGCGCCTGAACCTTGCCGAAGGAACGGTGCGCAACCGGGTCAGAAAACTCAAGGATGAAAAGATTCTCGACATAGCCGGGCTGGTCGATCCTGAGGCGCTGCCCGACCATTCGGTGGTGATGATCGGAGTACAGGTCCAGGATATGGATCTGGTCAAAAAAGCAGAGGAATTCAGTAAGCTGCGCGGGGTTATCTCGGTCTGTGTGGTTACCGGCCGATTCGATCTGATTGTCACGGTCATGCTTGAAAAGGATTTCGGTATTCTTAAATTCTATACCGAAGAAGCGGTAAAGGTGAGCAATATCAGGTCAGTGGAAACCTTCGTCATCTACAAGAGTTTCAATCTGAAGGTTCCGCTGCAGATTCATCACGAGTAGGGGACAGCGATGAACGATTCAGTCAACCTGAAGAAGACCGTGCTCCACGCATACCATGTCTCCCGGAATGCGAACATGGCTTCGTTCGGCGGATATAGCATGCCGCTGTGGTACGAAACCGGTGCCAAGGCTGAACATCTGGCGGTGATCACCGCGGCCGGGCTGTTCGATACGTCGCATATGGCGGTTATCACGATTTCGGGGGAGGGCGCTTTCGATCTCTTGCAGCACAGCTTCACCAGAGATCTGAACAGCTGTGTCGGTTCCTCGCAAGCACCGCTCAGTAAAGGCCGCTGCGTATACGGCCTGTTCCTGGAAACCGACGGCACCGTGATCGATGATGCGATCGTCACCGAACTCGGTGCGGGAAGATATATGGTGGTCGTCAACAGCGGCATGGGGCCGGTGGTCAGCGATCACCTCCGGAAACTCGCAACCGCCGGCGTCTCAATCACCGACCACAGCGACATGATCGGCAAGATCGATCTGCAGGGACCGAGGTCGGCGCTGATCATCGAGCAGGTACTGGATCGCCCCGATGCTGTATTGGACGGCCTCTCCTATTTTACCTGCAGGGGAGACATCTTCGGTGAGCGGGGCAGCGACGTGACGCTTGGAGGATCAATACCGGTATTGCTTTCGCGCAGCGGATACACCGGCGAGTTCGGGTTTGAACTGTTCACCGCGCTGGCCGACACCGAGAACGTGTGGAGACTGATTCTCGAAGCCGGCGAACCCTTCGGTATCACCGTCTGCGGGCTGGCGTCCAGGGATTCGCTGCGTACCGGGGCGATGCTGCCGCTGTCCCATCAGGACATCGGCAACTGGAAGTTCGGGCAGACGCCGTGGTCGTTCGTATTGCCGAAAAACGGCAGGGGGGCCACGTTCACCAAACAATTCGTTGGCGCCGACAGCCTGCTCGGCGAACCGGATTCGTATACCTATGGTTTTGCCGGTTACGATCCGCGCAAGATACCGGTTACAGAAAGTAGCCGTGTTGTCGATGCAGACGGCTCAGAGATAGGAATCATCCTGACCTGCACCACCGATATGGCCATCGACCGGGTCGGGGACGACCGGCAGCGCATTGTCAGTGTTGCCACTCCGGCGGCTGAAGGAAGGCCCGGAGATTTCCGCCCCCGTGGGTTGTGCTGCGGCTTCATCAAAACCAACACCCCCTGTCGAATCGGAGACAAGATAAAACTCGTGGAAGGAAGAAGAACGCTGAATGTGGAAATTCGGGAGGATATCCGCCCCAATCGGACGGCGCGCTGTTCGATGCAGCGGATGAGATCGAAAAGCGAAGAGAGGGAGACGCGGGCGTGAAAGAGCTAGACGAACTGAATCTGCCGGGAGATCTATACTACACTAAAGACCACGAATGGGCGTTGAAAGAGGGAGACACGATCAAGGTCGGCATCAGCGATTATGCCCAGGACCAGCTGGGGGACATCGTTTTCGTGGAACTGCCTGAGATCGGCACGCAATTCGAGCGGGGCGATGAATTTGGCACACTCGAGTCGGTCAAGGCGGTGTCAGAGATCTACATGCCAATCAGCGGCGAAATCGTCGATGTCAATTCCGAACTCGAAGATGCCCCGGAGCTGCTCAACGAAGATCCATACGACGCCTGGATTGTGGAGGTTCGTCCCGAGGACGAGGACCAGTACGACGAACTGCTCAGCAGCAATGACTATCTGGAGATCCTGAAGGGATAAGCGTTGCTGGCGGGTGCAAGCCGGGCGGCTGCACCTGGTCCGCTGCTGAAGCGTGATCCAGGTGGAACCCCGGTTGGCTCCGGTGTGAGGCGCAATCCGCTCGACCTTCGGGGATCGGCCGCAGCCTTGGGATGGCACGGCATGGGTGCCGCTCATGGCGATCATCTGTTTTTGATTGATCTACAGGTTTTGCTCGTTTTGAGCAGAGCGATGCGGGGATTGGGGATACTTCTGACGAAAACGGGATAGCTTGTATATGACCGGCGGACTGTTTGCCATACTCGATGATATCGCGGCGTTGCTCGATGATGCAGCGGTCATGAGCAAGGTGGCCGCCAAGAAGACCGCCGGTCTTCTCGGCGACGATCTGGCGGTCAACGCAGAGAAGGCCACCGGCTTTCGTGCGTCCCGGGAATTGCCGGTGCTGTGGGCGATTACCAAGGGTTCGTTTGTCAACAAGCTGATCATTCTGCCGCTGGCCATGCTGATGAGCGCCTACGTGTCCTGGCTGATCGTGCCGATCCTGTTGCTCGGCGGGGGCTATCTGAGCTATGAAGGGATGGAGAAAATTTTTCATTCTTTCACCCGCCGGCACCATGACCAGCCGGCCCCCGAAGACCCCAAGGCCGCCCAGCCCGGCAGCCTGGCGGATCGCGAAAAAGCCAAGATCAGGTCGGCGGTTCGAACCGATTTCATTCTCTCCATAGAGATCATCATGATCACGCTGGGCACGGTGATCGACGAACCGCTGGTGATCCAGGTGATGGTCGTGAGCCTGATCGCCGTACTGGCGACTGTCGGGGTCTACGGTCTCGTGGCGCTGATTGTGCGGATGGATGACGCCGGTTTCTACCTGATCAGACGAGCCGCCGCCATGACCAGCCTGCTGGCCTCCGTCTCCAGAAGCACCGGTCGGCTGCTTGTCAGGTCGCTGCCGCTGGTGATCCGAGCGCTGGCGATCATCGGTACCATTGCCATGCTACTGGTGGGCGGCGGCATGTTCACCCACAACCTCCACGCCCTGCATCGTGCTGCCGAGGTGCTGCCGGCGGTCCTGCTCGATCTGCTCGTCGGGGCTGCAGTGGGAACGGTGCTGGTGCTTTCCCATCTGCTGATTGCCAAGGTCAGATCTTGAGCGGACCCGATCCAAGCGCATCACACTCCGGTGAAATCCTGCAGCAATACAGGGCGGAGGAGTTCCGTCTGGATCCGGAATGGCCAGACCGGTATCGCCGACAGGGGCTGTGCGACGAGATCGTCGCCCGGTTCAGGTCGGACGTGTATCGATTCTATCTCAATCACGGCCGGAGGTTCAGCTGGCGTGAAACGATCAGCCCGTACCGGGTACTGGTATCCGAGATCATGCTTCAGCAGACCCAGACTACCCGGGTGGCCGCCAGATTCGAACCGTTTGTCGGCGCCTTTCCAGGGTTCGGGGAATTGGCGGCAGCCCCGTTCAGCGATGTGCTGCGGCTCTGGAAAGGGCTCGGCTACAACCGGCGGGCAAAATACCTGCAAGACTGCGCGCGTCTGGTTGTGTCCGATTTCGGCGGGATGCTTCCTGACCATCCCGGCATTCTCGAAACATTTCCGGGAATCGGCAAAGCCACGGCCTCATCGATCTGCGTGTTCGCGTTCAACACCCCGCACCCGTTCATAGAAACCAATATCCGCACCGTTTTCATTCACCTGTTTTTTGCCGATCACACCCGGGTGGCGGATCGCGACATCATGGAAATTGTTGAGCGCACCCTTGATGCGGATCATCCCCGCCGGTGGTTCTACGCCTTGATGGATTTCGGGGTAATGCTGAAAAAGCGGGTCGGCAATGCCGGCAGGAAGAGCCTCCACTATCAGAAGCAGGCGCCGTTTGCAGGATCTGACCGCCAGCTGCGCGGTCGGATCCTGCAGCTCCTGCTCGATCATCAATACCTTGAGATATCAAGTCTCTGCGAACTCCTCGGCCAGCCGGACGAACGCCTTCGGCCCCTGGTCGAGGCGTTATGCCTGGAGGGGCTGGCGAAACAAAACCAGGGGACGCTGTCGCTGTCCTAAACGCCGGTGGCGATCCCGTTGTCGGCCAGCTTCCCTCCGCTTTCTTCCCTGAAAAAGAAATGCAGGAACAGGCAGTAGGCGACGATCGCAGCCACGGCGATCAATGGGCTGGTCTTGCCCAGCGGGGCCAGAATTCCGATCACCGTCCAGTGAAACAGGATGACCAGCCAGGAGTTCAACTTCAGCGGGAAGTCGTTCCAGCGAATCAGGATGAGCAGGCCGCTGAGCCCCCAACCGTAGAGCGACAGGTAGGAATGGCTGCTGAGCAGGAGCCTGCCCCAGCGCGCGTAGACGTCGGCATAATTGGCGATTTCGATGTAAAATATCCCGGTGATGCCGGTGAACACGAGAAAACTCATGCCCGACAGCAGGAAGTACTTCTGCTGCAGATTTCTGCCGAGCAGCAGGAAGAACGAAAAGATCAGCACCACGGTGATGAAGAGGATGGTTGCGATCGTGAACTTGGCGATCCGCATGTCGAAGACAATGAACAGGAAGAAGATGATGACGCCGACGTTGATCGTCCAGAAAAAGCCCTGTTTGACGTATCTCAGCGGTTGGCCTATATCCCTTCTGATGAAGGAAAACATCACCGACATGGTGATCAGCGACACCGGGAAGGAGTAACCGAGAAAAAACACGTCGAGGGTGAGGTTTTTGTAAGGAAGCCAGTGCAGGGAGGTGTCGTTGAGCAGCACGAAGGTGGCGATGAACAGACCGAGAGACAGACACAGCACCGAGGCGTGATGGAACTTATCCACCACCGACACCTGCTGGTCGAACAGTTCCCGCGGGACCAGCGAGAATGACCGGATCCGGATCCACTCGACGAGCAGCCCCAGGGTCAGGGAAATCAGCGCCGCCGCCGGGTAGAGCTTGGCGAAGGCGAGCAGCGCATAGATCAGGCTGAGGGCCAGGAACCCGTAGCATCTGAAAGACGGTCTGGCGGTGTTCTCGGTGTGGTAGAGGATGATGAAGCCGCCGGCGCAGAGGTTGAAGAAGAAGATGTGCAGCCGCTCGAAGTTGAGATTCACCAGCTGATCGGCGAAGCCGAACATGAAGGCCACGACCATCAGACCGAGAATGGCGAACCGCAGCGGTCTGCTTCTGAAAAAGCCTTCATGTATGGGACGGTCGATGCGCATTGCTGAACCCTGGGTGATAACGTCTTGCTCGTCGCCAACTATTGAATAAAAACCGGATAATTGCAACCTTGGAGACTGCTCACCTCAAAAAATGACGGGGCCGGCTCCTGCCGATGCCGGCCGTGTACTGATAAACAATCGTAATTGGCTGGGGCCCGGCAGAGCTGTGTGGTATACTTAGACGCACCCGATGATCAATCCGGAAGCGCTCCAATTTTGACCGAATCAACACCATAAGGGAGAGAGAGGTGACAATCCTGAGCGTCGATATCGGCACCACGGCCATGAAGATGGGGATCTATGAGGAAACGGAGAGAGACCTGAGCCTGATCCGCAGCTGGTCCCGCGAGTACCCGATTAATACCTACAACAACGGGCTGTTCAGCGATATCGAACCATCCAAATGGCAGCAGGCATTCATCGCCGGATGCACGTTTTTCGCCGATCTTGCTGAAGATGTCGAGGTAGTCAGCCTGTCCGGCACGACGCCGGGATTCACGACCATGGATGGAGACGGCGAGTGCCTCTATCCGGCGATTCTGATGCTGGACCAGCGGTCCCGGGTGCAGGCCGGGCGGATCATCGACGCCGTCGGCCTGCCCTACCTGCTCGAACACACGGCCAACGTGCCGGTGGCCGGCGGCTGCTCGCTGGCCAGCATGCTGTGGATCAGAGATAACCATCCCGAAATTTTCTCCAAGGCCCGGCTGTTCGGTCATTCCAACACCTTCTTCTGCAGATGGCTGACGGGCAGCGGGGCGATGGACCCGTCATCCGCCTCGCTCACCGCTCTCTACAACACCACCGCCAACGACCTCACCTGGAACCGCGACATCCTCGATGCCTTCGGGCTGGACGAGGGGCTGCTCCCCGATCTCTGCATGGCCTACCAAAGCCCCGGGCGGCTGAGACCGGAACTGGCACCGGTCACCGGTTTAAAGAAAGAACCCGCGGTGCTGATAGGCGGCAACGATGCAGTGCTGGCGGCATATTCCGTACACATCGATCGCCCCGGCCAGGTTTTCAACATCAACGGCACCTGCGAGATTACGATGGGCTGTCTCGACGCCTGCCGGCCGTCCCAGAATTACAATATCCGCACCCATGTCATCCCCGACCGCTGGTTCTCGTTTTATGTGATGAATGCGGGTGGAAAGGCATTCGAGTGGTTCAAGAACCTGTTCTGCAGCGAAATGGACAACGACCGCTTCTTCGACGAGTTCGTGCCGGAGGCCATCGGCATCTGGCTCGACAGGGACAGCGGCGTCAGGTACATGCCTTACCTGATGGGGTCGCGCTACTCGTTGCTGCCGCTGAAGGCCGAGTTTCTCGGGCTGACCCAGGAGACCACCCGGGAAGAACTGCTCGCCGCGCTGGTCCGGGGTCTGTGTGAATATCAGCGTGAAAACCTCAAGGAGATCAGCCTGGAGATGCCCCTTGACGACATCATCGTGGTGTCCGGCGGAGTCATCAGTGATTCGATCATCGCCGCCAAAAAGCGCTGGATGCGAAATTGTGCCTATGTGTTCGAAGCGGAATCGTCAATGAGGGGAGCGGCGATGCTTGGTCAGCGGTATCTGCTGGAGCGTTCGTAAGCGGCGGCGCTGCCAATCAGAAGCGATAGCCGTAGCGAATTCCCAGGGTGTCCAGGCCTTCATTGGGGTCGGCCAGGTAGCCGTTGGAGACATGGTCGAACATCAGCGAGAACCGGTGATGATTCCTGACCGTAAATCCCGTTTCGACAGCGACGCGGAACAACACCCGCGATCCCAGCTGGTTTCTTTCCGCCGCCTCTTCGTTGTCCGTTTCCCCGTCGTGAACCGCCAGGGCTAGCCCGAGATTGATGAACGACCGGTTGCTCCATTCGTATTCATACACAGCCCCGCCGTATGCCTTGCTCGTACCGCCCCGGTCGTTGATCGAGATACCGGCGAGCGGCCGGATGGTCCCCCCCAGCGTCGACCAGGACGGTGTAAAGATCAGCTCCGCGTTGAAGTCGAGCCCTGTTTCGCTGCTCCTGCCGCTCCATACCCCAAGGTCGTGATACAACACCCCGACCCGGAGCTCGTCGACGAACGACGCCGCGCAGCCACTCGCCGGCGGCAGCGGCGATCCTGCCAAAACAGCAGTCAGCAGGGCTACCCGGATCAGGGGCCGTTGTATCATGGTGATTGTCTGCCGTGCATGAGTTCTATCTTGGGTCAGGCGTTGCGGGAGCCGGCTCCCGGATACTGATATGAATACTTAAGATAACGCACCAAAGCCGGAAGGCAACAACTGGAACCGGGCTGCTGGTATAGTCAAGGGTGGAGCGCGGTCCTTCTGGGGCATGTTTTAACCCTCAGCTGCCATATAGCCATAGAGGAGGCGGCTTTTATTGAACCACTTCGATCTTGACGGAAAGAAGGCCTTGCTCAGTATTGCCGATCCTGCTGAATGCATACCTGGTCAGATCGATGATCCTGCCGTCGATAAAGGGACCGCGATCGTTGATTCTGACAACCACGCTCCGATTGTTCCTGACATTGGTAACCTTTACCCTGGTGCCGAATGGCAAGGTTCTGTGTGCGGCCGTCAGGGCAAGCTGATTGAACCGCTCCCCGCTCGAGGTCTTTCGAAACAGGAACTTCATCGCATAAAACGACGCGAGGCCCTGCTCGGTATGACCGACAAGCCGGGGATCCGTCCGATATTGAACGGTTGAGCAGCCCGCGTAGAAAAGGAGGAAGACGATCAGTAAGGCGGTCAGAAAGAGGATGTGCCGGGATCTGCTACCTTTCATGGCGGACTCTATCCGGCTGGTGCAGCGCTTCCTCGAGCATGGAGCAGGTCTGGATCAGGGCGTATCCTGATTTCATATGGGGGCTGGCCTCCGTAACGTCTGTGAAGATTCAGCTTTCTGTATAAATTAACTGAAATACTGTCCATCCTGTCAAGTCCGGGCTGTATATCATCGCTCTTGCGTCCCGTTATTCGTTATAGTACGAATAGGCACGGCCGAGATGTCATTGATAGTCTGTTGCTTTCATCGAGGAGGGGAAGAGATGACTGAATCCATCAAGAAGCTTGACGTGCACTCTCGTTTGATGCTGCATCGAACCGCCAGAAAAGATGTCGCGGGCGGAATAAGCGTTATCGTCAAGGGTGAAGGGGTGCGGGTTTTTGACGAGAACGGCGCCAGCTATATCGACCTGGAAGCCGGTGGAACCCGACCGGTTCATGCCGGCTACGGACGCACTGAGCTGGCTCGGGCGGGCTACGATCAGATGTGCGAGATGGCCTACTTTACCCCCATGGGTTTTGCAAATGTCCCGGCAATGAAGCTGGCCGATAAGCTGGCTGACATAACTCCGCCGGGGATCGACCGGTTCATCTTCGAATGTGACGGCTCTGAAGCGGTGGAAACCGCGATGAAACTGGCAAAGCACTATCATTACTACCGGGGCGATAAGGGGCGCTTCAAAGTCGTGTCGCGACGCGGCGCCTATCACGGAGTCAACGGCATTGGCGTGAGGGCCCTGGGGATCGTGATGCCCATGCGTCAACTGATGGAACCGCTGGCGCCGGGCGCAGCTTTCATCGAGTCTCCCTACTGTTACCGCTGCCGCCACAACCTGAGCTATCCGGCCTGTGACCTGGCATGCGCCAGGGAACTGGAGCGGGTCATCGAATTCGAGGGGCCGGAACAGATATCGATATTCATCGGCGAGCCGATCCAGCAGGGATTCGGGGCCTATCGGCCGCCCCCGGAGTATTGGCCGGTGATTCGGGAAATCTGCGACCGCTACTCCATTCTGCTGGTCATAGACGAGGTGATATGCGGGTTCGGCCGCACGGGACGGATGTTTGCGACCGAGCACTTCGACCTTCGCCCGGACCTGATGACCATGGCCAAGGGACTGACGAGCGGGTATCTGCCCCTGGGCGCAGTCGGGTGCACCGACGCAGTCGTAGAACCGGTCGAACTGCTGAACCACCTGCACACCTACGGCAACCACCCGGTATCCTGCGCGGTGGCCCTGAAGAACCTTGAAATCCTGGAGAACGAGGAGCTGATCGAAAACAGCGCGACGATGGGCCGTTATTTCCTCGATGGCCTTAACACCCTTGGGCATCACCCGAGCGTCGGAGAAGTGCGGGGAACCGGGCTGTGGCTGGCCATCGATTTCACGGTGGACAAGAAATCCCGTACCCCGTTCCCGCTGCAAAACCTGATGAGCATCATCGCCCGGGCCAAGCGCAAAGGAATCCTTGTGAAGACCATGGGAATGGCGCTCGAATTCGCGCCACCGCTGACCATCAGCACAGAAGATATCGACGAGGTGATTCCAATCCTTGACGCGTGTATACACGAAGAGGAAAAGGCCATGGGCCTGCTGAAATAGGGTGCTGTCCAATACTCGGGGTGCTGATCAGAGTACTCGTTTTTCCCTTCGTTTTTTCAGAAATTTCCCGAGGATCTTCAGGGATACGATGTAGGTCAACAGGGCCGCGATCGAGCCGGCAATGAAGCTGCCAATGAACAGCGGGGCGACGATGGCGGTGGACAGGGAGCGCATGATTTCGAACTGCTCCAGAAAATCCCAGATGTCGAGCTTCAGCAGATTGGCGGCCATAGTGCCGAAGGTGCGGTACACTTCGGCAACCGGCGGGCCGGGCCAGATCAGGCTCCCGATCCAGTAGTTGAAGGTGTAGATGGGCACCAGGGTGGCGACGTTGGTGATCCAGACCGCGACGACGGCGGCCGGGCGATTGACGTTGATTAGGGTGGCGAGAAAGATGGCCAGGAAGATCTGCACCCCGAAGGTCGGGGTGAAAGCGATAAACGTCCCCACGGCGAAACCTCCGGCCACCGCCCGGGGTGAGCGCCTGAGCCGGACGAGCCACTTGAATACCGCGCGGAAGGGGATGACGATCCGCCGACGTCTGCCGGTCGGGGCCTCTCCATCTGCAGATCGTTGTTTCTGTGAGATGGGTTGTTTCATCCTCTCAGGGGCAGCACCAGAGCACTATCTTTTCTGCTTGCTTTATCAGGGCGACGGCAGGGCAGCCGACCAGGTTGATATCTTTCCGTATCCCCTGGTCAATCCCTTTGAGACCGGCTGCAATTGCCGCGAAGCCGCCTTTTTCAGCAGAGCTGGTGATGGTCGAGACAGCAGTACGTCGCCGGCTGGTGTCAGGGCAGACAGGCTCGTCACTGGTGCGGTGTTCGTGCCGAACGGCGATCGATCTGCAGGAAATGCCGCCACTGCCGGGGCCTGAACGGCTTTGCATGAGGGGGGCGATAAGCATGTGCTTTTTTCGAAGGCCTCAGAAAATCAAGTTTGCTGATAGAAACCATTCCAAACATGACTCCCATCGTAGCTACTTCACTCAAATCTGGCAAGGTATTCTCTTCAACTGGCCAGGGATGGAAACTGCTGCCATACTGCGATTGTAAAGCCAGCAAGCGCCGCTGCGTCAGAGAAGCAGGCGGCGGGCGATAAGGAGGCGAGATCCTGTACGATTGTCCCCAGGGCTGCAAGTGCTGATGTCCAGCAGGCTTCTTGGAATAATAATCCGGATCAGTCATGGTGCTCTTTGCGAAGTACCTGATTCTTGTTAGTATCTGGCATTGATATTGCTGCACCTTAATGCGTCAGAAAGGATCGACAAAATTTTGACTACCGGGTCGCTTAAGTTTGTCCTTTCTTAAGATTGGAGCAATACAGATCGAAAGCTATGCTGATTTTCGTAACGTTTCCTTTTGGCTCAACCGACGCTTGGATCTGTGTTGTAAAGCGTTTTTTATTTCGTAACCGTCAGTGCTCAACCATGTTCCAGGACATGTTTTGAATCTGGCGTCTATACAAGGTGAAAAGGAGAGCAATTATG
>JAJDNR010000083.1 GCA_022340565.1 Desulfofustis sp. | reverse complement strand
TTATGTGGCGTCCCCAACCGGATTTGAACCGGTGTTGCCGGCGTGAAAGGCCGGTGTCCTGGACCTGACTAGACGATGGGGACCGACAGATCTGGTGGGTCGTGTTGGACTCGAACCAACGACTCTCTGCTTAAAAGGCAGATACTCTACCGACTGAGTTAACGACCCTGTGGGACGAGGATTTGTACTATTTTCCCGTCGCCGTGTCAATAAAATTATTCTCCTACTAACTATCGATAAATCAGTTCCCTGTCAAGTTCTCTCGTTATACTTTTGCGACCATAACCAGCGCTGAATGTTGGCTGAGCGGTAAATAATCATTTGTTGCAAGATCGGGTCAATGATATAAAGAGTGCTCGCACAAAAGATTGATCAATGAGTCTGTAATTTTTCATTCGAGGTCGGCAATGGGTTTTTTAGGGGGATCGGCCGGTTTTGTCCGGTTCGCGGTACACGGTGACCTGCCGGACAATCCGCTCGATTTTGTCAGCCACCGCATCCGCGCCTGCTCTTTCGAGGATATCGACGATAATGTCGAGGAGTATTCGATCGGCTGGGTTTCGGTGATGAGCATGTTCGACGCATCGTTCAACTATGGATCGCATCTCTGCGGTGATTATGTGGTGCTGTCGCTGAGGGTGGACGAGCGCAAGGTGTCGCCGTCGATTCTCAAGAAGTTCGTGCAGAAGGAAGAGGAACGAATAAAAAAGGAGAGGCAGCTTCCGAAATTGAGCCGCTCCGCAAAAACCGAGATCAGAGAGCGGGTCAAGACCGAGCTGACCAGAAAGGCCTTTCCGGTTCCCGCGGTCTACGATCTGGTCTGGAGCCTGTCCGAGTCGTCGCTCTACTTCTTTTCGACCAACAAGAAGGCCCAGGTGCTGCTCGAGGACTTCTTCAAGGACTGCTTCGGTCTGTCGCTGCAGCTGCAGATTCCCTATGTCACTGCGGAAAATTTGCTGAGTGACGAAGATCAGCTGGCTAAACTGGAGCGCATCGCTCCTGAAATTTTTGTGTGATCAGGCAGGGTCAAGGGGCGGATGGCGTATGGATCTGGTTGATCTGATAACTGAGAAGAGATTTTTGGGGCAGGAGTTTCTCACCTGGCTCTGGTGGAAGAGCGAGGAGCGCGGCGGCACGATCGCCTTGCCGGGGCAGGGGGACATCGACGTCGTGTTCGAAAAGCATATGCTGCTTGAATACGGGGAAGCAGATTACAACGAACGGCTGGTCTGTTCGGGGCTGCAGACCGAGCTGAAGGAAGCCAGAACCGGCCTGCGAACCGGCAAGAAGCTCGAGCAGGCCCGCCTGAAGATCGTCAAAAATGAGATGGAGTACAACCTGACCCTGGGGGCGACCTTCTTTGAATACCGCAGCGTCAGACTGCCCAAGACCGCCGGTTCCGAGGCGGGGGCCGAACCGTCGGATGAGGAAACCGAAGGCCTGATCCTGGAACGGATCTACCTGTTCGAAGAGCTGGTGAAAATCGTCAATGACCTGTTCCGCATGTTTCTCGAAGTGCGGGTATCTCCCGGCTGGCCGGATGAGCTGAAGAAAGTTCGAACCTGGGTGCACACCTCTGCGGACCGGGTCTGACAACTGATATCGATGAGCTGATAAGACGCTATGGAGTTTGAAACGGTAATAGGGCTCGAAATTCATGCCCAGATGAAGACCCGGTCCAAGATATTCTGCGGCTGCACGACGGAGTTCGGCGCGCCGCCCAACACCCACACCTGCCCGGTCTGTCTCGGCATGCCCGGAGCTCTGCCGGTGCTGAACCGGAGGGTGGTCGAGTTCGCGATCAAGGTCGGGCTGTCCACCAACTCCAGGATCAACCGGGTCAACCAGTTTGCCAGAAAGAACTATTTCTACCCCGATCTGCCCAAAGGCTATCAAACCTCCCAGTTTGACAGGCCGATCATCGAAAACGGATTCATCGACATCGAGGTCGACGGGGGCCTCAAACGGATCGGCATCACCCGCATACACATGGAGGAGGACGCCGGCAAGCTCATCCACGACGAACGGGAGCCGGTGTCGTACGTTGATCTGAACCGGACCGGCACGCCGCTGCTGGAAATCGTCTCGGAACCGGATATGCGCTCCCCCCAGGAGGCATACAGCTACCTGAAGAAGATTCATGCGATTCTGCGCTACCTCGATGTCTGCGACGGCAACATGCAGGAGGGCAGTTTCCGCTGCGATGCCAATATTTCCCTGCGGCCTTTCGGACAGAAGGAGTTCGGCACCCGCACCGAACTGAAGAACATGAATTCGTTCCGCAATGTTCAGGCTGCCCTGGAATATGAAGTCCGGCGGCAGCGCGACCTGCTCCTCGAAGGCGAGCCCGTCATCCAGCAGACCATGCTGTGGAACCCGGACACCGGCAGAACCGAACCGATGCGCGGCAAGGAGGACGCCCATGACTACCGCTATTTTCCGTGCCCCGACCTGATACCGGTGGAGATCGACGAGGCCTGGATAGACGCGCTGCGCGCCTCGCTGCCGGAGCTTCCCGACCAGCGGCGGCAGCGCTTTATCGACGCCTTCGGGCTGCCCGAATACGATGCGGTGATCCTCACCGAGTCGAAGGAACTCGCCGATTATTTCGAGGCGGCGGTGGCAGTTTACGACCAGCCCAAGAAGGTGTCGAACTGGATGATGACCGAACTGCTGCGTGAACTCAAGGGAGGAGAGATCGGTGACTGCCGGGTGCAGCCGCTGCAGTTGGCAAGCCTTTTGAAGATGATCGAGGCGGGGACCATCAGCGGTAAGATCGCCAAGTCGGTGTTTATCGATATGCTCGACAGCGGCAAGGATCCGGAGTGGATCGTCAAGGACAAAAACCTGCTCCAGGTGTCGGACGAATCGGAACTGCTGGCGCTGGTCAAGGAGATCATCGCCGCCAACCCCGGCCAGGTCGACGAGTACCGCGGCGGCAAGACCAAGGTGATGGGGTTTTTTATCGGCCAGCTGATGCAGAAGACCAGAGGCAAGGCGAATCCGAAACTGGCCAACGAACTGTTCAATAAGGAACTCTGGGGATAGCCGGCCTCTTCGACGGGGGGGGGTACCCGTATATTGCATGGACAAAAAGCAGTGGCAGGATAAGGGCGCCGGGCACCGGGAGCGGCTGCGCCGCCGGTTCCTTGACGCCGGTCTGGACGGCTTCACCGATGCAGAAGTGCTCGAACTGCTGCTCTCCTTCGGCACGCCGCGCAAGGATTGCAAGGAGCCGGCCAAGGCCCTGCTGAAAACGTTCAAGACCTTTGCCGGCGTCCTCGACGCAGAACCGGCACGGCTGCAGGCCATCGAAGGGATCGGGCCGAAAAATTCCTTTGCGCTGGAATTCGTCAAGGAGGCGGCGGACCGCTATCTGAAGCAGCGGCTCAGGAGCAGGCGCTACCTGAAGTCATCGTCGGAGGTTGTCGATTACCTGCTCTATTCGATGAAGGGGCTCGTGGTGGAGGCCTTTACGGTGATCTATCTCGATTCCTCCCTGGCCATTATCGACACCGAGGTGGCGGCACAGGGCACCGTCAACGTGAACAGCGTGTACCCCCGGGAAATCGTCAAAAAGGCGCTGGCCCACAATGCGGCGGCGCTGGTCGTCGCCCACAATCATCCGTCCGGCTCGCTGTCGCCGTCTCCCCAGGACCGGCAGCTGACCAGAAGCCTCTATCTGGCCTGCTCGCTGATGCAGATCAGGCTGCTCGACCACCTGATCATCGGCGACGGACACTACAGTTTCGCCGACAACGGCCTGATGGCGGACACCGCATCGTGGTGCGCAGCGGTCTGCCAGCCGGCCCAGTCGGTTTCCTGACCGGCGTGGGCAGCCTCTATATCCATATCCCGTTCTGCCGGGCCAGATGCCGGTACTGTTCATTCAGCTCTTTTGCGGGGCTCGAGTCGCTGCATCAGCGCTACATCGGGGCGGTGTGCCGGGAAATTGCCCGGCATGCAGGGGGGAACAGGATAGACACGCTGTTTCTCGGGGGCGGCACGCCGACCGTACTGGACCGGGAACACCTTGCCGCGATCATGCGCCGCTGCAGGGACGCGTTTGAATTCGATCAGGCAGCCGAGATCAGTCTCGAGGCGAATCCCGACACCGTTCGTGCGGACGATCTGAACGTTTTGAGAAAGCAGGGCTTCAACCGCATTTCCCTGGGCATCCAGTCGTTCAGCGATGACGAATTGAAAACCCTGGGCCGGATCCATGACTCCAGGCGGGCCCGGCAGGCCGTAGCGGATGCCCGCGCGGCAGGGTTCGACAACCTGAGCATCGATCTGATGTATGGCCTGCCGGGGCAGACGGCGGCAAGCTGGCGCGCCACCCTGGAGCGGGCGCTGTCATCGGAGCCCGAACATCTGTCCGCCTACCAGCTCAGTATCGAGGAGGGCACCGAATTCGCAGAACGGGCAGGCAGGGGGGAGCTGCTGCTCCCCGACGAGGAGGTCATAGCGGAGATGGACGAAATCACCTCGAGCCTCACCAGGGGAGCCGGGTTGAGGCACTACGAAATATCCAACTATGCCCGGCCCGGCCGTGCCTGCCGCCATAATCTCGTCTATTGGAACAACGAGCCCTATCTCGGTTTCGGCGCCGGCGCGGTCAGCTATCAGGAAGGGGTGCGCAGGAGCAGGATCAAGGATCCCCAGATCTATTGTTATACGGTTGAACAGGGCAGGGAGCCGGTGGCTGCGAGCGAGCGGCTCGAGCCCATCGACTCCTTCAAGGAGACGGTCATCATGGGGCTCAGGCTGGTCGACGGGGTATCCGAGCAGCGGCTGCGGCAGCGGTACGGCCTGGGACTGGCGGAGGTATACGGAAAAACGCTTGATTCACTGAGGGACAAAGGGTTGCTGCTGTTTGACGACGGTCATTTGAAGCTCTCCGGGCGAGGGAGATCGCTTGCCAACCTGGTCATGGCGGAACTCGTGTAGCCTCCCCCACGTCTCATTGGTTCGCAGGCCGTTTCAACTCGTGAAATATCCTGGCTAGCGATCAGATCGGTGATAGAGCTCCACGGCGGAGAAATTCAGCGCCGCGTGGACGGTGAACAGCGGGAAAATTGCGGCCAGCAGGAACATGTTCAACACCGGGATCATGGTGATCGCCGCCGGCACCAGACCGAGCCGCAGGGTTTGTTCGTTGTGGCTCCTCAGCCAGGCCAGCTTGCGGCCGAGCCCCCAGCGGCGGCGGGAGGCGGGATAGTCGATGAACATCAGCGCCGAGTAGTAGGTGTAGATCAGGAACACGGCTATCTGGCCGATGATCGGAACGAACCCGACGAACAGCGCGGCGACGGTGATGAGCACCCCGAAAATGGCGATCTTGAAGCCCTCCAACAGATCCTTGAGGATGCCTGCCAGGCTGAGGCCGTCGTCCTCGAAGTCCTTGCCCCAGTAGATTTTCTCGGCGCTGGCGCTGAGAAACCCGTACAACGGCGTGGTCAGGCTGTAGGCGACGAGAAAGGCGAGGAAAAAGGAGATGAGCCTCGAGATCAGCACGAACAGGTACCTGGCGGTCAGCCAGCCGGAGTATTTGATCCATCCCCACCACGAGCTGTGAATTGGCGCGGTTTCGAAAAAAGAGCCGGTAAGATTGTCGATCAGGCCGGTGGTCAGCAGAAAACCGATCCAGGTGAGGGCGATGGTGAGCACGAAGAGCAGCACGGACCAGCCAAGTAGACGCGGCCGGCCCACCAGAAACGACAGTGACGTCGACAGCGGTATGGCCGGCGGGGTCGGCCGTCGGGAAACGTTATTCATCGGGGATGCACCGGGGTTATTATCGGATTGCAATATCTGACCACGTTCAGGTACTGTTGGTACGGATGCCTGGAGTAACCTTACCATAGGCACGCAGCGATCGGAGTAAAGGGAGTGGCGGCAAAGAAATCGGAGAAAAGCCTTCAGTTCATCTGCAGTGAATGCGGCTTTGCAAGTGTGAAGTGGTTCGGCCGCTGCCCCGACTGCGGGCAGTGGGACAGCCTGCGCGAGCAGCGGGTTGCCGGCCCTGGAAGGAGCGGCGAAGCCCGCTATGTTCCGCCGCAACCGCTGTCCGCGCAGATTGACGACAGTCAGGTCCGTCTGGTTACCGGAATCGATGAACTGGACCGGGTGCTGGGGGGCGGCATCGTGCCGGGCGGGGTGATCCTGATCGGGGGCGACCCGGGAATCGGCAAGTCTACCCTGCTGCTGCATGTCCTGTCGTCGCTGGCCCAGCAGAATCGGGGATTATTGTATGTATCCGGAGAGGAATCGGCCCATCAGATCGGTATCCGGGCCCGGCGCCTTTCGGCGGTCCATGACAATCTCTTCCTGGCCACCGAAAGCTCGGTGGCGGCGATCATCTCGATGACGCGGGAAATGCGGCCGGCACTGCTCGCCGTGGATTCTATCCAGACCCTGACGTCGTCCGATTATCCGTCGTCGGCCGGGTCGCTCACCCAGGTGCGCGAGTCAGCGGCCCGGCTCGTCGAGCTGGCTAAACAGGAAAACATACCGGTGGTTCTGGTCGGCCATGTGACCAAGGACGGCAGTATCGCCGGCCCTCGGATCCTCGAGCACATGGTCGATACCGTGCTCTATTTCGAGGGTGACAAAAACCATCTGTTCCGGATATTGCGGACCGTCAAGAACCGCTTCGGTTCAACCAACGAAATCGGAGTATTCGAAATGAAGCAGGAAGGGCTCGTGCAGGTAACGAACCCGTCGCAGCTCTTTCTTGCCGAACGGCCCCTCGATGTATCGGGATCGGTGGTGCTGGCATCGATGGAGGGGACCCGGCCGATTCTCGTGGAGGTGCAGGCGCTGGTCAGCCCGACAAACCTCGGAACGGCGCGAAGAACTGCGATCGGCGCAGATCCCCAGCGGCTGTCGCTGCTCTGCGCGATTCTCGAGAAAAAGGCCGGATTCGATCTCTACGGACACGACATTTTTTTAAACATCGCCGGTGGCATACGTATCGATGAACCGGCTCTGGATCTGGCGGTCATCTGTGCGCTCGCTTCATCGCTGCGGGAGCGGCCGGTGGAACCGGACACCGTGGTTTGCGGGGAGGTCGGCCTGGCCGGTGAAATCCGGGCTGTGGCCAATGTAGAGCAGCGTATCCGCGAAGCCGAACGGCTCGGTTTTTCACGGCTGATCCTGCCCAAAACCAACCGAAGCCGGTTCGCTGCCCGCACCTCCCTAGAGCTTGCCGGGGTGGCGACCGTCCAGGAATTTCTGGAACTGGTGTGAAGCGCTGCATTGCCAATTCGCATTCCTGTTTTAACATTTTAGCGTGCCGGTGAGGCACCAGGTGCCCCTCCGGACCCTGCAATGACATAAATCGAGACACGAACAAGGAGCTTTCATGGCTGATGAGAAACCGACCATCGTAACGTCCGACGGCAGCGTGGAACTGGAACCGGAAACCAACGGCAACGGTGAGCAGTCGATGCTGCCGACCCAGGATGTCCTGCCGGAATCGCTGATGATTATTCCCCTCTACGACCGGCCGATGTTTCCGAAAATGATGGGGCCGATCATGGTCGAGGATTCGCGCATAAAGCAGCTGATCCTGCGGGCCCAGAAAAGGGGACTGGTCATCTATCTGGGACTGCTGATGGTCAAACGCTCGGAATCGGGAGGGCCTCGCGCGCCGGAGACCATCGATGATTTCCATACAACCGGTGTCGCCGCCCGGGTGGTTCAGATATCACAGCCCGATGAAGATCAGCCGCTGCAGCTTATCGCCCAGGCCCAGGAACGGTTTGTGGTCAGGGAGCTGATGTGGGAGCAGCCGATATTCAAGGCGCTGGTCGAATACGTTCCGGAGAGAAAAGGGGAGTCCACAGACGAGATCAAGGCCTATTCGGTGGCCATCATCGACTGCATCAAGGAACTGGTCACCCTCAACCCCCTGTTCAAGGAGGGACTCTCTCTGCTGCTGGACCGCATCAATGTGAGCGACCCCAGCGCGCTGGCCGATTTTGCCGCCTCGATGACGACCTCCTCGGGTTCTGAACTGCAGCTGATCCTGGAAACCACCAATATCCAGAAACGCCTTGAGAAGGTGCTCATCCTGCTCAAAAAGGAGATCGAGATCTCGAGACTCAAAGCCGACATATCCAAGCGGATCGAGGAGCGCCTATCCAAGCAGCAGCGCGAGTTTTTCCTGAAGCAGCAGCTCAAGGAGATCAAGCAGGAACTGGGGATCGCCAAGGATGACACCGAAAGTGAGCTGGAAAAGTTCGAGACCAGGCTGAAAAAGCTGACCCCCAGCCCGGAGGCGCAGGAGCGAATCGGCGAGGAGCTGGAAAAGCTGAAGCTGCTCGAACCGTCTTCGGCGGAGTTCAACGTGACCCGAGCCTATCTTGACTGGTTGACGATCCTTCCCTGGGGGGTATATACCGAAGACAACTACGATATCGCCAAGGCCGAGCGGATTTTGAACCAGGACCACTACGGACTCGAAGAGGTCAAGGAGCGGATCCTGGAGCTGATCTCAGTGGGCATCGTGAAAGGCGATCTGGCCGGTTCGATCATCCTGCTCACCGGTCCCCCGGGCGTCGGCAAGACCTCGGTCGGTCAGTCCATCGCCCGCGCCATCGGCCGCAAATTTTTCCGCTTCTCCCTGGGCGGCATGCGCGACGAGGCGGAGATCAAGGGCCATCGTCGAACCTATATCGGCGCGCTTCCCGGTAAATTCATCCAGGCCATCAAGACCTGCAAGACCGCCAATCCGCTGATCATGCTCGACGAGATCGACAAGATCGGCGCCAGTTTCAGAGGGGATCCGGCGTCGGCGCTGCTCGAGGTTCTCGACCCCGAGCAGAACCGCGACTTCCTGGACCACTACCTCGATGTCCGCTTCGATCTTTCGAAGGTGCTGTTCATCTGCACAGCCAACCAGATGGAGACCATTCCCGCACCGCTGATCGACCGCATGGAGGTGATCAACCTGCCGGGATACATCATCGCCGAAAAGGTGGAGATCGCGCGGCGGCACCTGCTGCCCAAGCAGCTCAAGCATCATGGCTTGACCAAAAAGCAGGTAAGCATCGGCAAGCCGGTGCTGCGGGAAATTGCCGAAGGCTATGCCCGGGAAGCGGGCGTGCGCAACCTCGAGAACCGGATCAAGAAGATTCTGCGGAAGGTGGCCAAGGATCTGGTCAGCGACCCGGACAGGAAGGTGACGGTCAAAAAATCGGATCTGCCGGATCTGCTCGGCAAGAAGGTCTTTTCCGACGAGCATATCTTCAAACGGCCGCGGGTCGGGGTGGTAACCGGCCTGGCCTATACGACCTTGGGAGGTACCACGCTGCATATCGAAGCCGCCGCGGTCGCCACCGGCTCGCCCGGATTCAAGCAGACCGGTCAGCTGGGGGCGGTGATGATCGAATCTTCTGAGATCGCCTACAGTTATGTGCGTTCGCTGCTATCCCGGAAGCAGGCCAAGCTCGACTTTTTCATGAAACACTTTATCCATCTGCACGTGCCGGCCGGCGCCACCCCCAAAGACGGTCCGTCAGCCGGGATCACCATGGCCTGCGCGCTTTATTCGCTGGCCCTGAACACGCCGATGATCAAAGATACGGCGATGACCGGGGAACTGACCCTGACCGGCATGGTGATGCCGATCGGCGGCGTCAAGGAGAAGGTGATTGCGGCCACCAGGGCAAAGGTGAAGCAGGTGATCCTGCCGGAGGACAACCGGGAGGATTTCGACCTGCTGCCGGATCACGTCAGGGAGGGGGTCATCGCCTTGTTCGTGAAGACCTTCGACGATGTTGTCAAGATCTGCTTTCCGAAGGAGCGGTAGCATCAAAAAAACAGCCGGACCTTCCGCTAAAGGGAGGGCCCGGCTGTCGCGGTTTACGTCAGTGATGCCGCCGGCTGTATTCTACTGTTTCTTCAACACGACGTAGCGGCTGCCGTTGCCGCTGCGGATTCTCAGCAGCACCCGGTCGGTCTCTCCAGCCTCTGCCATGACCCTCTTGAGGTCTTCGAGGCTTTCAACCCTGACCTTCTGAACTTCTTCGATCAGCAGGCCCGGGGTGATACCGATATCGGCCGCAGCGCTGCCCGGAGCAACCTCGCTGATCACCACGCCCTTGCGATCGGTGTAGCCGAGCTGTTCAGCAAGATCGGGAGTCAGTTCCTGGACTGTCAGACCATACGGGGTTAGCGGATTGGCTGCCGGACCACCCTGGGCGACCGAACCGAAATCATCCGGCTGTTCGCCGATGGTCACCTTCAGGTCCTCCGGTTTACCGTCTCTGATCACCTGCAGCACCACCGTAGTTCCCGGAACGGTCTCGGCCACGCGGTTGCGCAGATCCTGAGTGTCCTTGATGACGATGTCGTCAAGTTTGACGATAATATCCTGACTCTTCACTCCGGCCTTGGCCGCAGGGGTGTCGTCTTGAACCTCGGTGATCAGAACGCCTCCCGCTTTTTCCAGCCCGAAGGATTCTGCCAGGTTCTCGTCCACGTCCTGGATTCCGACTCCGAGATACCCCCTGGTCACCTTGCCGTTCTGCAGCAGCTGTTCCTTGATGTATTTTGCCATGTTGATCGGGATCGCGAAGCCGATGCCCATGTAGCCACCGGTCCGGCTGTACAGAGCCGAGTTGATGCCGACCACCTGTCCGTCGATATTGAGCAGCGGGCCGCCCGAGTTGCCGGGGTTGATCGCCGCATCGGTCTGGATGAAGTTCTCATATTCGTTGATGCCGACCCGGCTTCTCCCCGTGGCGCTGACCACGCCGACGGTGACGGTCTGGTCGAGACCGAAGGGGTTGCCGATGGCAATGACCCATTCGCCGACCTCGAGCGCATCGGAGTCGCCGAGTTCGACCACCGGCAGGTCACGGCCGGCGTCAATTTTAATCAGGGCGATGTCAGACTTCGGATCGGTACCGATCAGCTTTGCTTCGACCTCACTGTCGTCGGATAGCTTGACTGTCATTTTCTCTGCATTTTCAACCACATGGTTGTTGGTGAGGATGTACCCCTCCTTGTTGATGATAAACCCGGAGCCGGCTCCCTGCTGTTTTCTTCTCTGCGGATTGGGATCCTGAAATCGGAACTGGGGGCCGAAAAAACGCTCGAAAAATGGATTGTTGAAAAACTGTTCGTAGTCGGATCTCATCGGCACGGTGCTTTCCACCGAAATGTGGACAACCGCAGGCTTGACATCTTTGACCACCTGCGCGAATGCCTGAGAGGTTTTCTTGAGGACGTCGACATTGCTGGAGTCCGCCCTCGCAAAGACCGGTGCCAGCAGCAGCGATGCGGCGGCGATCACCAGTAATGGATAAAGTAGTTTTTCTTTGATGTGAATCATAGCGACCTCCTCAATAGGTTGGGTGAATATCTGCGCTTCGACTCAAACTGTAAACGGTTGGCTGACGGGGTCAAGCAGGATTGACAAAGATTACCGAATTGTAATCTCGGCGCAAAGAGCGGGAATCTGCGCAACCGGGGTCGGTCGGGACCCCGGTTGGGACGAGTGGGGGTCAGCGTCTGATCATCTCGGCGATCTGGAACGCGACTTCGAGGCTCTGTTCGGCGTTGAGACGTGGATCGCAGGTGGTCTGATAGTTGATTTTGAGATCCTTGTCGTCAATATCCCGGGCGCCCCCGACGCATTCGGTGACATCTTCTCCGGTAAGTTCGAAATGAACGCCGCCGGGAACCGTGTCTTCGGCCCAGTGGATATCGAAAAAGCTCCGTACCTCGGACAGGATGTCTTCGAAACTTCGGGTCTTATGGCCGTCTTTGGTGGTGAAGGTGTTGGCGTGCATCGGATCGCAGCTCCACACGATGTTGCGCCCTTCACGCTTCATTTCCCTGAGCAGCGGCGGCAGCGCGTCGCCGATCCGGTCCTTGCCGAACCGGGTGATCAGCGTCAGCCGTCCGGGTTCGTTGTCCGGATTGAGAATGTCCGCCAGCTTTCTGATATCGTCGAGTTCGTAATCGGGTCCAACCTTCACCCCGAGGGGATTGAGGACGCCGCGCAGAAATTCGACATGGGCTCCGTCAACCTGGCGGGTCCGTTCGCCGATCCAGACCAGGTGGGCGGAACAGTCGTAGCAGTCGCCGGTGGTCGAGTCGATCCTCGTCAAGGCCTCTTCGTAACCGAGCAGCAGCGCCTCGTGCGAGGTGAAGACCAGGGCCTGGTTGATCTGCGGCGTGTCCATCGAAATACCGATGGTGTCCATGAAGCGGATGGCCTGGTCGATCTGCCGGGCCATGCGTTCGTAGGTGCGGCCCATCGGCGACTGGGACACGAATTCCTGGTTCCATGCCTGGACCCGGTGGAGGGCGGCGAAGCCGCCGCGGGTGAACGCCCGCAGCAGGTTGAGCGTGGCAGCCGACATGTTGTAGCCTTTGAGCATCCGTTTGGGGTTCGGCTTGCGGGCCTTGGCGGTGGGCGCCGGGTCGTTGACCATATCGCCGCGGTAAGAAGGCAGCACCAGGTCGCCGATGATCTCGGTGTCCGATGAGCGCGGTTTGGCGAACTGGCCGGCGATGCGTCCCACCTTGATGACCGGAACACCGCCGGCGTAGGTCAGGGTAATGGCCATCTGCAGCAGTACCTTCAGGGTTTCCCGTATGGTGGGAGCCGTCACATGGGAAAAATTCTCGGAACAATCCCCGCCCTGGAGCAGAAAGGCGTCGCCGGTCACGGCCTTGGCGAGCAGCGCTTTGAGCGCCCTGATTTCGCCGGCGAAAACCAGCGGCGGCAGGAGGGACAGTTCCTTCAGGACTTTGTCGAGCGCGGCCTGATCAGGCCAGTTGGGCTGCTGATGGGCGGTAAAGGATTTCCAGCTCGATCGGTTCCAGTTGTTCGCACCAGCTACCATGGCGATTCCTCTGTTGGGTCTGAATTCGTCTTAAATGCCTATGCAGCACCGCTCAAGGTCGAAGGCGTTGAGAATGCGCTTTTCCCGCAGCCGTTTCTCATCATCCTGCGGCGGCAGAAAGATCAGCGAGGGCAGCATCCCTGCCAGGGTCATCCGGTCCGGGATCGCCCCCATGCCGTGGCCGAGTTCTTCCGCGGTGACGGTATCGAGCAGGGTCGCATCGCGGCCGTTGGTCACCACCGCCAGTGGAATCCGGTATTCGTTATTGAGTACCCTGGCCGCTGCCAGCGCCGATCGCTCGCGGCTGACCAGTGATCCGGGACCGTAGCGGACTATCATAACCTGTTTGCCGTCCAGTTCAACGGTCAATTCGATGGTCGATTTGACAAAATTTCGGGTAAACAGGGTTTCGATGATCAACCGGGGCTTCAGCTCATTGCGGTCATAGCCGAGTTCCTCGACCATCATCCGGCTGATCTGCTGGCGGATGCGTTCGTCGTCGGTGTCGACGAGTTCCTCCCCGGTCAGGTAGTCGTTGAGAGTCCCATAAACCAGGTGATGTGAAGGGTGATCCGCCATAACATTTCGCAGTCAGAAATCGTGTCGACAAGGGTACGGATGGTGCCTCGGCGGCAGTCATCATATCGTTCGATAATCCCTCAAACTGTAATGCTTTTTGACCGCCCGGCAATACAGCTGCCGGTACAGTCTGGGTCTCGGGCGGCTCAGTCGCGCTGTCCCAGCGGATCGTATCCTATCAGCTCCGGGGTCATCCCCACAGCCCGCTCAATTTCGGCAATGGCAGTGAGATAGCTGTAATAGGTGATAACCAGGGTGGCGTTGTTCTCGGTGAACAGCAGCTGGGCGTCGTTGAATTCGAGGATATCGCCGATACCTGCCTTGTATCGTCCTTCGGCGAGTGCCAGGTTTTCTTTGGCAAGTGCCAGCGACTGGTCGGCGATATCGACACCGTCGCGGTTCTCTTCGGCCCGCAGGTAGCTATTGGTCACTTCACGGGCGACCGCCTGCTCGAAGTTCTTCAACGAGGCCTCGATCTCGGCGAGCCGGGCGCTGGCTTCGGCAACTTTGCCGTCGGTTTCGAAGCCGGAGAAAAATTCCCAGGTGAGGCCGACCCCGACCTGCCACTGGTCGGCAAGCGTCGTCAGGTCGGTTTCGTAATTCTGGTACTCGCCGCTGGCGTTGAAGACCGGCCAGTATTCCCCTTTCACCTGTTTCAGCGAGGCTTCCGCAGCATCAACCAGCAGGCGGTAGCGGGCGAGTCCCGGCCTTTTGTCACCGGCCATCTGCAGCAGGTCCTGGAGCTGCCCCGGCAGTTCCGGCTTGGTGCGGGCGAGCTGTGCGAGCGGGGGTTCATCGGAAACCAGCTGGTAGTCGCCGTTATTGGGATTTATGCCGAGCACGTTCTCGAGGTCGGTGCGGGCTATCATCAGGTTCGATTTCGCTCTGAGCAGTCCCAGCCGCTGATTGGCGAGGTTCACCTCGGCGTTGGTGATATCGATCTTGGTTCGGACCCCGGCCTCGTAGTACCTCTGAGCCCGGTACAGTTGCTGTTCGTAGTTGGTCACCGCCTGCTCGGCGACACTGATCAGCCGCTGCTTTTCCAGGACCGAGTAGAATGACTGCTTGATCAGGAACACGATGTCCTGAGCCGTTTCGTGGAAATATTCCATTGCGGCGTCCCGGCTGAAGCCGCTGGCGCTGATATAACCGGTGGTCCTGCCGAAATCATAGATGAGCTGGGTCAGCTTCAAACGGCCGCTGGCCAGGTTGTCTTGATCGACCGGCTGCAGGTCGCCGACATACGCCCGTCCAAGCGTTCCGCCGGTGCCGAGATGGGGCCAATAGCCCGATTTCGCCTGGGTAACCACTCCTTCACGGCCCATATACTGTTGCCTGGCAATTTCGATCTGCGGGTTGTAGTCCAGCCCGATGCCGATCAGCTCCCCGAGGGTTAGCTCGAGCGGTTCCGCGGCCGCCGGGACGGCCGAAACGATCAGGATGAGCGCATACAGGGCGGCGCAAAGG
>JAJDNR010000054.1 GCA_022340565.1 Desulfofustis sp. | reverse complement strand
CGCTCTGGACGCAGAATCCAGTGGTCCTCCTCCGATAGGCCAACCGGAAGAGTTTCAAACAGGTGACAAAGATAGAGACGGAGCTCAAGACCAGCTGCCCTGGCGACAGTTCTGCTGTCGGCAGAGATTGGCTGTGTCAGCGGCCCTGTAGTCACTGTCAACGGGGCTGTCTCTGCGGCAGCGCATCGGCTGGGGAGCGGGCCCGGCGGACGGAGTGCCCAGCCGGGCCTGGGATGTGCGGAAAACGGAACCTCAATAGCTGTCCGCACCAAGCCTGACTTTTCCCCTGAAGGTCCAGTAAATCAGCGACGTGTAGGACAGCACCAGGGGCATGCCGATGGCCACGATGATCAGGCCGATGGTCAGGGTCAACTGACTCGAGGCGCCGTTGAAGATGGTGATGCTGTAAGCGGGGTTGTTGGCAGCCGGCACCAGATTGGGGAAGAGGTTGGCGCTGAACAGGATGACCAGCGCGACTATCACCAGACAGCTGTTGATGAAGGCGTAGAAGGGACGTTTCTGGCGGATGGCCCGCATGATGTTGGCAATGGCCAGCAGGTTGACCAGCGGCACCGCCCAGAGGAGCGGGGTGTCACGGAAATGCTGAAGCGACGCCGGCACGAACAGGGTCGACCAGATGGTGACCACCGTGAACAACAGAACATAAATGTACCAGGTCCCCTTCATCCAGCCGTAAAGCCGCTCCTGCAGTTCTCCCTCGGTCTTCATGTAGAGATAGATGGAGCCGTGCATGGCCAGCAGGGCCACCGTGAAGAGCCCCACGGCGACGCTGAAGCCGCTGACCAGATCGAGCATGGAGCCGAGAAAGTCGCCCCGTTCCGAAATTACCACGCCCTGCATCAGAGCGCCCACGGCGACGCCGAACAGCAGGGCGGCCAAGGTCGATCCGGCGAAAAACAAGATGTCCCAGAAGCTGCGCCAGGCCGGACTGGTGCGTTTTGATCTGAACTCGAGCGACACCGCTCGGAAAATCAGCGCGAAGAGCAGCAGTGCAAAGGGCAGGTAAAAGGTGGAGAAGATCGACGCGTAGGCCTCGGGAAACATCGCAAACAGAGCCCCGCCAAAGGTCACCAGCCAGACCTCGTTGCCGTCCCAGAGCGGGCCGATGCTGTTCATGACCAGGCGGCGCTCGGTGTCGCCTCTGGCCACGAATGGATGTAAAAAACCAACGCCGAGGTCGAAGCCGTCCAGAATTGCGTAGCCAATCAGCAGGACATTGAGAAGGATAAACCAGATGATGCACAATAGTTCGTAACTCATGTCATTCTCCTATCAAAAGCTATGACTCCTGGCTGAGACGGGCGTGCTGGCGCGCGCTTGCGGACTCCTGGAAACCGTGTTCGGTGCCATCGTCGCTGACCTCAATCTGATCCGGCCCCTTGCGGATCTTCCTGTCCAGCACAAAGATCCAGACGATGGCCAGGCTGAGGTAGAGAACGGTGAACAAGATAAGGGAGGTGGCCGCCTCGTGACCATTGACCGCGGGACTCACCGCTTCGAAGGTGCGCAGTCCTTCGCGCTCGTCATACTCATAATAGCCGTCGGTGCCGACCATCACATCGCTGCCGTCCTCGTTCCAGACCACCGGCGGATGCACGATCCAAGGCTGGCGTCCGACTTCGGCGCCGATCCAGCCGGCCTGATTGGAAGCCATGACGAAGCCGATGCCGAATACAAAGCACCACAAAAGCCAGCGTTTGCCGGCAAGGGTGCGGCGCCAGTTATAATAGAGGCCGAGGGCGCAGGCGATGATCATCAAGCCGCCGATGCCGACCATGACCCGCCAGCTGAAATAAGCGATCAGCAGAGGCGGGCGGTCCTCCGGTTTGAACCTGTCGAGACCTACGACCGGCTTTGAAAAGGTCATATCATCGAAGACCATGAAGCTCAAACCTCCCGGGATGCTGATGTCGAAATCGATGCGCTCCTCCTTGGCGTTGGGCCAGCCGATCAGATTGAGATCGGCCCGGCCGGTATCGAAATGGGCTTCGAAGCTGGCCAGTTTGGCGGGCTGGTAGCGGTAGACGTTCTGGGCCTGAGTATGTCCGTTCAGGGCCAGCCCGAGGGAGGAGAGCAGACCCAGCACCAGGGCGCCGTTGATCGAATGGCGGGCAAACTCCAGGTGCCGGTTTTTGAGCAGGAAATAGGCGGATACGCTGAGCACGAAAAAAGCGCCAACCGCGAAGCAGCCGAGCAAGACATGACTGAGGCGATGCACGGTCGAGGGGTTGAAGACCAGATCGAGAAAATTGACGATCTCGGCCCGGCGCTGGACGACCCCGTCGATGACCCAGGGCACCGCGCCGGAACCTCCGTCGCGCATGATGTCCACGACATGGTGCCCAGCCGGAGTCTGCTGCCAGCTGTTGGCCACCACGATCCAGATCGAAGAGAAGATCGAGCCCAGGGCGACCATATAGACGCTGAATAGATAAAAGCCCCGATTCACCCGCTGCCGGCCGAAGGCGACCACCGCCAGAAACCCCGATTCAAGGAAGAAGGCGAAAATGCCCTCGGCGGCCAGGGCGCTGCCGAAGACATCGCCAACGAAGCGGGAGTAGGTTGCCCAGTTGGTACCGAACTGGAATTCCATGACAATGCCGCTGGCAACGCCGATACCGAAGTTGAGCACGAAAATTTTCATCCAGAACTGGCAGGCGGCGGCGAAAACAGGTTTTTTGGTGAGATAGTAGCGTGTTTCCAGATAGGCGAGGATGATTCCGAGACCAATGGTCAAGGGTGGAAAAATATAGTGGAACATCACGGTGAAGGCGAACTGCAGCCTGGACAATACAATGACCGTATCCATCGGTTGACTCCTTCAAATCAGAACTTGGAAATGGGAGCGATGACGCAGCAGGTTCATCCTGCTGGACATCTCTCACCAGCAGACCCATGGTGTCAATAAACCAGATAAGAGCTCTTTTGTCAGGCGTTAAATGGGCGGACGCTGCTGGCTGAAGTTTCCTACGTTTGGAACATTTAACAACTTATTTCTTAGTGAATAATGTTGCGTATTGAGAACAGCAGACTCGTCATCGGTCTAACCATTCGCTGCCCGGTGCACGAAGCCTGGCGAGTCCTCACTGATACCCGGGCATGGCCCCGCTGGGGTCCTTCCGTCGTCCAGGTTGCCTGTGAGCGGCGCTTTATCGGCCCCGGCAGCGAAGGCAGGGTGAGAACGCGGCTGGGATTCTGGGTGCCGTTCACCATTACCGACTACCGCGAGAGACAATACTGGAGTTGGCGGATCGGCGGTTTTCCGGCTACCGGACACCGCCTTGAGGGCAAAGACGATGGTACCTGTGTGGTGGCCTTCGACATGCCCTGGTGGGCCTGTCCTTATCTGCTTGTCTGCCGGATTGCGCTGGGCCGCATCAAAGACATGCTGACCGCCGGCAATTCAGCCGATTGACGGCGGCATGGAATTTTCATCGGCAATCAACTGAATTATCTTTTGAAGTGCGATTGAGGTCTCGTTTCAGCTTCTCAGACATGACGACCACGGGTCAACCGTTTGACTCCATGAATTTCCCGTCACTTTCCGACCACGGGGAGAACCTGACCAAGGACACCGTCCGGGACTTGGTCAACCACAGGGTAATGCTGGACATCGATGTATATGAGCGCAGCCTCCATGTTCCTTTTATTTGACGTGAGGTCGGAGGAGTGCCCTGGGATGCTCATCGGCAGTCTCAAGAGAAATCAGCGTTGTGAACGGGCAGGGCGGCCGTCGGCCTGGCAGAAGCCCGTCTCTGTTGGCGCAGTGGCAGATCAGATCCCCACCGAGAACATCGATTCGAGGTCATGCTTGGAATAGGCCTTGAACGCCAACATGGTCTCGGTTCTGGTGATGGCATTGAGGCTGCGCAATTTCCTGGTGACCAGGTTGGCAAGATCATCGTTGGTCGGGACCCGCACGATGGCGATCAGGTCATAGGCGCCGCTGACCGAATAGACCTCCGATATGCCGTTTATTTCGACCAGCGTTTCGGCGACTTCGTTAATTCTTGTTCGTTCGGTGGTGATCAGGATAAATGCGGTGACCATTGCGCTTTCCCCCTCATGTCGACCGGCTGTCGACTGGACGATTTATGCTCGTTGTGGTGCTGCTCTCCCCGGTTGAGCGGTCCGCGTGATTGCTGATCCATGGCCGATCGATCCGGCCAGGTGCTCACGCGGACAGCAACTCCGCCGTTCCAGTGATATCCTGTCATCTTTATAACGGTTCCGCCCGCGCTTATCATGAACTTTTTATGCAATCAGGTCGGTTTGGCGCGGCTTCGCGAATTTCCGGTTGAAGTTGTCGGCAGAACCGTAAAGAATAGTATCGGGGGGTGCACGACGCAGAATCCCGCGACAGGCAACTCGATAGTTTGATGCAACGATAACGGTCCTATGAGGTGTTCAAAGATTCCCGCAACCGTCTTTCTGGTTGTGTTTCTGATGATTTACCAGCTTGCCGCCGGGGCTGATCAGTTCGACAATTCATACCTGATGGCCGATGCCGCAAACGGTGACCCTGAAGCCCAGTATACGCTGGCCCATCTCTATCTCAAGGGGCGGGGCGGCATGAAACGCGATACGACCGCCGCCATCAGTCTGCTGGAACAGGCAGCATCCGGGGGCCACAAAGAGGCGGCACTCGACCTTGCGCTGCTCTACCTCAACGGCGTCGAGGTCGACAAGGATATTAAGAAGGCTTTGGACTGGTTCAGGAAGGGGGCGGAACTCGGCCAAATCGACGCCCAGTACTTCCTCGGCCTCGTCTATAAACCAATCGATATGGTCGAGGCCATTCGCTGGCTGCGCATCGCCGCTGAAAGAGGCCATGCTGATGCGGCTGAGGCGCTGAAACAAATCTGCCGCGAAAGACCCGGGATGTGCACGTAAGCATCTGCAGGAATATGAAACGGCCGGGAATGGGGGAAACGGTTTGGAGCCCTGATCACGGCACTTGAGGGTGGGAGGCTTTGTCATGATAACCTATGTATACTGGAGTTTTGTAGTAATCGTTGTCGGCGTTGTGTGGTATGCGGTCGGGATGAAATCGAAGAACCCTAAAATTGGCCTCATCGCCTGCGGATGCATTATTATGCTAGGCTCGATCGCCTACTATTTCGGTCTCGAGCAGGTATTCGTAAAGCGCTACGGAGGGGTAATGACCATATCGGTGCCTGAAGGGCAGTATCACATAACCACAACCTGGAAGGACGACAACCTGTGGGTGGAGAATTATGACCCGAAAACCAACACCTGTGTCTTCAGCGAATATTCCAGAGGAAACATGCTGCAGGGGAAGGTGACCATCAAGAACTGCAATCCGCTGCGGCGCTGATTGATCCTTTGGTAATCATCGTATCCGGGGAATGCCGGGCCTGCTGCCTGTCTGACTGGCGGAGTTGGATGTCGCCGTGCTGTCTTGTCTCTTCAACTAATGATCGTCATATCGGTTGGTTACCTTGAATTATGGGGTTTTAATTATTTTCTTAACGTAAACATCAGATCATATTCAGGTCTCCTGAAAATTTCCTCTCAAACCTCCTCCGGGGTCTGCCCAAGATTCCGAATAGTTTGTTCAAAATATTGATATAATAAGTATATTTTAATCATCTTAGAGCATTTAAATCGCTGCTGTCAATGTCTCAAGCAGGTTCCGTTGTGATTTTTTCTATTTGACTTAAACGTAAAGGTTATGTATACAAGGCTGAAGACTTTATGATATAATGAAAAAGAGGAGATGACACCGAAACGAGGTCTTTGACAGGAGGAATCATGGACTTTCTTTCCTATCAATCCATTCCGGCGATCATGAAAGACAACGCAGTCCGTTATGCCGACCGGACTGCCATCAGCTACAAGAAAAAGGGCGTGTTTCTGTCCCTCACCTACAAGGAATTCTATGAACGGGTGCTGATGCTCGCCCGGGGACTCTGCAAGGTCGGTATAAAGCCGGGCGACAAGGTCGCGATATTTTCCGAGAACCGCCTCGGCTGGGCCATCTCCGATTTCGGCATTCAGAGCGCTGGCGGCATCCCGGTGCCGATTTACGCGACCAACACCGGCGCTCAGGCGGCCTATATCCTCAATCACTGCGGCGCCAAAATCATCTTCCTATCGACCAAGGGCCAGTATGAAAAGCTGCTCGAGGTCCGGGACGAAATCCCCGGTATCGAGCTGGTGATCTCCTACGAGCGTTTCATGGGGGACCGTTCGTTTCCGGTCTATACCCAGTATCAGCTCTCCGAGGTGTCGACCCCGCTGAGCGATGAAGAGCAGCAGCAGATCGAGGACAAGATCGCCGGGATCACCCGTGACGACATCCTCACGATCATCTACACGTCGGGAACGACGGGGCGGCCCAAAGGGGTGGTGCTCACCCAGTACAACGTGATTTCCAATACCCATTACGGGGTCAACCGCATCGGCGGCCTCGACAAAGGGGAGACCTTTCTCAGCTTCCTGCCGCTCAGCCATATCCTCGAGCGCACCGGCGGCTACTACGCGTCGCTGCTGAGCGGCAAACACATCGCCTTTGCCGAGGATGTGAAAACGGTCATCGAGAACATGAGCGAGATCAGGCCGACCTTCATGATCTGCGTGCCCCGTCTCTTCGAGAAGATCTATTCACGGATATACGAGAGTGTCCACCAGATGAGGCCGTTCCGGCGTTCCCTGTTCCATCAGGCGGTGAAGATCGGCCGGGAGTACGTGAACAAGAAGTACATCACCAGGGAACCGGTCGGATTTCTGGGAGTGAAATATCGATTCTATGACAGCCTGGTGTTCAAGAAAATCAGAAATCGCTTCGGCGGTCGCCTGCGGGGCATGATCTGCGGAGGGGCGCCGCTCGACAAGACCATCAACGAATTCATGTGGGCCATCGGCATCCCGGTGTTCAACGGGTACGGCCTCACCGAGACCAGCCCGGTGGTGACCCTGAGCAACCTCGACAATGTCAGGTTCGATTCGGTGGGCAAGAAAATCGATGAGACCGAACTGAAGATCGCCGCCGACGGTGAGCTGCTGGTAAAGGGGCCGCAGGTCATGCGCGGCTATTACCTGAACGAGGAGAAAACCGCAGAGGCTTTCGAGGACGGCTGGTTCAAGACCGGCGACGTCGCCCATATCGACGAGCAAGGATTCGTCTATATCGTCGACCGCAAGAAGGAGATCATCGTCACCGCCGGCGGCAAGAACATCGCGCCGCAGCCGCTCGAAAACGAACTCAAACTCGACAAGTACATCTCCCAGGCAATCGTATTCGGGGACCGCAAGCCCTACCTGGTGGCGCTGCTCACCCCTAACCTCGAACGGCTCATCGATTTCGCCCGGGAGGAGCACATCGATTATATCGATACCTACGAGCTGGTCAAAAGCAAGCGGATCACCGATCTCTACGAGCAGCGCATCGCTGAGTTGAACCGTAATCTGCCCTCGTATTCGACCATCAAATATTTCGCGCTGATACCCGTCGATTTTTCCATCAGCGGCGGGGAACTGACGCCGACACTGAAATTCAAGCGCAAGGAAATCTACAACAAGTACAAGACCATCGTGGATGAACTGTATATGAGCAAGGAAAACGGTCTGGTGTTCAAGAACCGTGCTGAGAATGGAGAGAGACAATGATTCAGATCAACCGTGTGGCCGTGCTCGGTGCCGGAGTGATGGGGGCAACCATCGCTGCGCACCTTGCCAATGCCGGGCTCGATGTGCTGATGCTCGATATCGTGCCGAAAGAGGTGAGCGAAGCCGAGAGGAAGCAGGGGCTGACCATCGACAGCCCGGCGGTGAGAAACCGCATCGCCGCAGCCGGACTGCAGGGGTTGCGCACCATGAAGCCGGCCCCGTTCTACCTGAAAGCGTATGCGAGCCGTATCGAAACCGGCAACTTCGAAGACCATCTCGACAAGCTGACCACCTGCGAATGGGTTATAGAGGTCGTCGTCGAAAACCTGGCGATCAAACTCGGCCTGTTCGAGAAGATCCTCCCGTTCCTGCATCCGCAGGCGGTGCTTTCCTCCAATACCAGCGGACTGTCCGTCAATGAAATGGCCGCCGGTCTGCCTCTCGATGTCAGGAAACGGTTCCTCGTCACCCATTTTTTCAATCCGCCGCGTTACATGCGTTTGATGGAGATCATTCCGTGCCGTGACTGCGATCCGCAGGTGGTGGCCTCCATGGCCGATTTCCTGGACCGGCGGCTCGGCAAAGGGGTGGTGTATGCAAAGGATACGGCCAACTTTATCGCCAACAGGATCGGGGTCTACGCGATCTACAAAGGCATCGCCCATATGATCGACATGGGCATGACCGTCGAGGAGGTCGATGCGGTGGCCGGGCCGGCAACTGCACGGCCGAAGAGCGCGGCCTTCAGGACCGCCGATCTGGTCGGCATCGATGTGCTTGCCCATGTCGGAAGGAACTCCTACGAATCGGCTCCCGATGACGAGGAGCGCGAGGTGTTCAGGCTGCCCGATTTCATGGCGGAGATGATCAAGGACGGCAAACTGGGCAACAAGACCGGGCAGGGGTTCTATAAAAAAGAGACCATCGACGGCAGACGCCAGATCTTCTATTACGATTACACGGACAGCACTTACAAGCCGCTCGCCAAACCGCAATTTGCATCCGTGCAGATGGTCAAGCAGGTGGACGACCCCCGCCGGCGCATCCAGATGGTCCTGGCCGGTGGCGACAAAGGCGCCGTATACGCCTGGCGCACCCTGCGCGATACGCTGATCTATACGGTCAACAGAATTCCCGAGATCGCCGATGACGTGGTCAACATCGACAACGCGATGAAGTGGGGCTTCAACTGGGAACTCGGCCCGTTCGAGATGCTCGATGCAATCGGTGTAAAGGCGTTCGCGGAGCGGGCCGAAAAAGACGGAGTTGCGGTGCCGGGCTGCCTGCAGAAGATCGAGAGCTTCTACCGGTTCGACGAAAAGGACGGCCGGCAGTACTGGGATCTGGCCGCCTCGTCATATGCAGGCGTCCATACGCCCGACGGCCGGATCGATCTTGAGATCCTCAAGAGAGGCAACAAGGTGGCCGAGAAGAATGCCAACTGCTCGGTTATAGATCTTGGTGACGGTGTATTCGGCTTCGAATTCCATTCCAAGATGAATGCGATCAGCGGCGACATTCTGGCGATGACCCATAAGGCGATCAAACGGGCGGAGAACGAGGGAGTCGGGCTGGTCATCGCCAACCGCGGCGCCAATTTCTCGGTCGGAGCGAACCTGATGCTGCTGGCGGTGGCACTGGCCGAAGGCGCATACGAGGACATCGACCTGGTGGTCAGGGCCTTCCAGAAGGCGACCATGGCCATCAAGTATGCAAAGGTACCGGTGGTTGCGGCACCCTTCAACATGGCGCTGGGCGGCGGCTGTGAATTCTGTTTGCATGCCGACCGGATCAACGCCCATGCGGAGACCTACATGGGACTGGTGGAAATCGGTGTCGGTCTGCTGCCGGCGGGCGGCGGTACCAAGGAGATGTGCATCCGGGCGGTGGACCTGGCAGTCCACTACGAGACCGATGTGCAGCCGTTCATCTTCAAGCATTTCAGGCAGATCGCTATGGCTCAGGTGTCGATGGGCGCAGCCGAGCTGTATGAGATGGGATATCTGCGGCACGGGGATACACTGACCATGAACTATGACCGGCTGATCTTCGATGCCAAGCAGCAGGTGCTGGCGCTGGCGGCGAACTACCGCCCGCTGAAGCTGCGCACCGATATCGCCGCCCCGGGCCGCGGCATCTCTGCGTCGATCAAGAGTCAGCTGTGGAACATGAAAATGGGCAAGCAGATCACCGCCTATGAGGAGGAGATGGGCGGTATCATCGCCGATACCATCTGCGGCGGCGACGTGAATAAGGGCACCATCATCACCGAGGAATATCTGCTCAGGCTGGAGCGCGAGAACTTTCTCAAGCTCTGTACGAAGAAGAACACGGCCGCACGCATCCAGCACATGCTGAAGACCGGCAAACCGCTGCGGAATTAGAGGCCACCTGGAAACCACATAACGTTTGGATAAGAGGACGAAGATGAAACCAGCCTATATCCTGGCGAGCTACCGGACCCCCGGATGCCGGGCCAATAAAGGAAAGTTCAGAGACATGCGGCCCGATGATCTGGCCGCCATCGCGATCAAGGGACTGCTTGAGCGGACCGGAATCGATCCCGCCACCGTCGACGACGTGTATCTCGGCTGCGCCTTTCCCGAGGCGGAGCAGGGCATGAACGTCGGCCGGGTGGCGGCAATGAAGGCGGGACTGCCGGTGGAGGTGCCGGGCCAGACCATCAACCGGTTCTGCTCGTCGGGACTGCAGAGCATAGCCTCGGCGGCGGAGCGGATCATGCTCGGGTTCGACGACTGCATCATCGCCGGCGGCGTCGAGTCGATGTCGTCGGTGCCCCTGGGCGGCCTCAAATACAGCGCCAACCCGGGCCTTGCGGTAAACTGGCCGGAGGCGTATTCGTCGATGGGCATTACCGCCGAACTGGTTGCCGAGCGTTACCAGATCAGCCGGCAGGCGATGGATGAATTCGCGACCGAGAGCAACCGGCGCGCGGCCGACGCGATCAGCCAGGGGCGCTTCAAGGATGAAATCATTCCGATCGAGGTTGAATGGACGTCACTGGTCGACGGCAAGCTCGTCAAAACCAGGGAACTGGTCGAGGTTGACGACGGGGTGAGGCCCGGAACCACCGTGGAAACCCTGGGCAGGCTGCGCCCCGCCTTCAAGGTGGACGGCTCGGTGACCGCCGGCAACTCCTCTCAGACCACGGACGGAGCCGCGGTGTCCCTGGTGGTGTCGGAGGACTATCTGAAGAGAGGAGCGGCCGGGCCGATGGCCCGTTTTATCGGCTTTGCAGTCAAAGGCGTTGCCCCCGAGGTGATGGGCATCGGACCGGTGGCGGCGGTCCCGGCGTTGCTGGAACAGGCCTCGATGACTCTGGACCAGATCCAGCTCATCGAACTCAACGAGGCATTTGCCGCCCAGGCCCTGGCGGTGATCGAGGAATTGGGCCTCAACCGGGATATCGTCAATGTCAACGGCGGGGCCATCGCACTGGGCCACCCGCTCGGTTGTACCGGGGCAAAACTGACGGCAACTTTATTGCACGAAATGGGGCGCCGCGAGCTGCAATACGGCATGGTGTCGATGTGCATCGGCGGCGGCATGGGAGCGGCCGGATTGTTCGAGAGACTGTAGAGCATTTTAAAAGAGAACGTACCACGAGGTGAATCATGGCTGAAGCATTGTTGAAGGGCGGTGAGTATCTGATTACCGAAACGAAATGCGAGGACGTCTTCACGCCGGAGGATTTTTCCGACGAGCAGCGCCAGTTCGGCGAAACCACCCAACAGTTCATTGCCGGCGAGATCCTGCCCCGGGTGGAAGAGATCGATGCGCAGAACTTCGACATCGTCGTCGACGGTATGCGCCAGTGCGGAGAGCTGGGCCTGCTGATGATGGATGCCCCGGAAGAATACGGGGGACTTGATCTGGACAAGGCGTCGTCGATGCTGGTGGCCGAGCGGATCGCGGTGAGCGGCTCGTTTTCGGTGGCATATGCAGCCCACACCGGGATCGGGACACTGCCGCTGATCTACTACGGCACCCACGAGCAGAAAGAAAAGTATCTCGAAAAGCTGATCACCGGCGAGTGGTGCGCTGCCTATTGTCTGACCGAGCCGGGGGCCGGCAGCGATGCGCTCGGCGGTCAGGCCTCGGCGGTCCTTTCCGAAGACGGCAGCCATTACATCCTCAACGGCACCAAACAGTTCATCACCAATGGCGGGTTTGCCCGGCTGTTCACGGTCTTTGCCAAGATCGACAAGGTCCATTTCACGGCCTTCCTGGTCGAGCGTGATTTCGAGGGTCTGACTATCGGACCCGAAGAAAAGAAGCTCGGCATCAAGGGATCCTCCACCACGCCGGTGGCACTGGAGAACTGCAAGGTTCCCGTCGATAATCTGCTCGGGGAAATCGGCAAGGGCCACAAGATCGCCTTCAACGTGCTCAACGTGGGCCGCTTCAAGCTCGGGGCCGCGGTGACCGGCGCCGCCAAGGCGGCACTCGAGACCGGCATCAAGTATGCCAACGAACGCACCCAGTTCAAGCGAAAGCTCAGCAGCTTCGGTGCGATCCAGGAAAAGATCGCCGATCTCAACGCCGACATCTTCGCGTCTGAATCGCTGGTCTACCGACTCGCCGGCCTGCTCGACGACAAGCTTGCGACCATCGACAAAGGGGTGGAAGACTACTATGTACAGTATCAAAAGGGCATCGAAGAGTATGCGCCGGAATGCGCCATTTCCAAGGTGTTCTGCAGCGAGGTACTGGCCAGAACCGTGGACGAGGTGGTGCAGATTTACGGCGGCTACGGCTATGTGTCCGAGTACCCGGCCGAGCGATTTTACCGGGATGAGCGGATCAACCGCATCTTCGAGGGAACCAACGAAATCAACCGGCTGCTGATACCGGGCATGATCCTGCGCAAGGCGATGAAGGGCGAACTGCCGCTCCAGGCCGAGGCGATGAAGGCGTTCGAGGCGCTGATGACGCCCAGTTTCGACGATCTTGACGAGTCGGTGGTATTTGCCGCCGAAAAAGCGCTGCTGGCCAACCTCAAGACCCTGTTTCTGATCCTTGCCGGCACCGGTGTCCAGAAGTTCATGGACAAGATCGCAGACGAGCAGGAGATCATGATGGCGGCCGCCGACATCGCGATTCAGATCTTTGCGCTGGAGAGCACCGTGCTGCGGGCCGAGAAGGCATTGACGGGATTCAACGAACGCAAGCAGGCGCTGGTTCGGGCGGCGGTGAAGGTGTTCGCGTTCAGCGCCTCGGAGATTATCGCAACGGCGGCCCGCAAAGGAGCGTTCTATGTCGAAGAAGGGGATACGCTGACCATGATCCTGTCCGGTGTCCGGCGCTTTACCAAATACGATGCGAGCGGTCTGCTGGCGGCCAAGAAGCTGCTGGCCGAAGCTGCCTGCGAGGATGAGAAGTACCTCTTTTCCTGAGCGGGAGTCCTTGCAAACAGGCTGACAATTCGGTAAGATCGGCAGCCTGTTTGCAACGCCCTGTCAGCCGCCCGGTCTCCACCATGCCTCACGATATGATCCCAACCCAGCATACTGTCGATACCCCGTATATGGTCGGGCCGGTCCATCTCTATACCCTCGAACTCGAATCCTCCTTTATCCTGATCGACACCGGGCCGCCAACCGAAACCGGGCGTGCGTTCCTGCGTGAAAACATCGACCTGCGGCGGCTCACCCACGTGCTCGTTACCCACGGCCACATCGATCATTACGGTCAGGCCGGCTGGCTGGCCGAAAACAGCGATGCGGTCGTCTATCTGCCGAGGCTGGACATCATAAAGCATGAACACCACACGGAACGGATGCGGGAGCTGTTTGCGCTGATCGGGGAACTCGGCTTCGGCACTACGTTTGTAGAACTGCTGTGTGAGCGTTTCGCATCCTCGATGGTACCGTTGTTCCCAAAACGCTGCAGCGTCGCAGAGGATCTCCCCGCGGAACTCGGCATCGAGGTGCTCGGCTGCCCCGGGCATTCCCAGAGCGACCTGGTGTATGCCGGGCACAATTGGGCGGTGACCGGGGACATACTGCTGCGCGGAGTCTTTCAGTCCCCGCTGCTCGATGTTGATCTGGAGAAGGGCGGACGGTTCAGGAACTACGACGCCTACTGCGGTTCCATCGTCAGGCTTGCCGGCCTGGCGCAGAAGAAGATCCTGCCGGGGCACCGTACGAACGTGCCCAGCGTCGCTGAGACTATCCTGTTTTATGTCTCGAAGATGCTGCAGCGGTTGCGGATCCTGGTTCCGCACCTGGCGAAAAACACCGTTGCCGAGGTGATCAGGAGCGTCTTTCCGACCATGAGCGACCCGTTTCATATCTATTTGAAGTTATCGGAGATCCTGTTCATGAAAGATCTGCTGAAAAATCCCCGGCGGCTGGCATTGGCGCTGCAGTACATCGGCCTGTATGAGCAGGTGGCAGACGTTTTCGAGATCGTCCTCGAGCAGGGCGCGAGGCTGCGGAACTAGACCGTGAACCACCTCAACCTGGACAAGTCATGGGACACCATCAGGATTCTAAAGGCAGCATCATACCGCTGATCGACCGGCTCAACCGGTATCCGATCGGCTTGCCGGACAGCGACAAGTTGCGGCGCATTCTGGAGATTCTGTTTTCAGAGGACGAGGCCTTCGTGGCATCGTGCTTTCCCCTCCAGGAGGCGACCATCAGGGAGCTGGCCCGGGCCACCGGCTGGCCGCCGGAAAAACTCGAACCAACCCTCGACACGATGGCCGACAAGGGGCTGATCATGGACATGATCTACAACGGCAGACAATACTATCTGCTGATGCCGGGGCTTATCGGGTTTTTCGAGTTCTCGTTCATGAAACAGCGCCAGGACCTGCCGATAGAGGAGCTGGCTCTGCTGATGCACGAATATATGTTCGAAGATCCGGACAAATCGATGGGGCGCGAGATGTTCGGCTCAAAGACCCAGTTGACCCGGGCGCTCGCCTATGAGGAGCACATCCCCGTCGAGTCGGTGGTCACCACCTATGAAAGTGCCCGGGAAATCGTCATAAAAGCCGGATACGGCGCGGTCGGCATGTGCTACTGCCGGCACAAGAAAACCCATCTGGGCGGTTCGTGCGCGAAGAAGGCGCCGACCGAGGAAATCTGCATTTCACTCGGCACTGCGGCCCGATTCATGGTGCGGCGGGGGTTCGCCGAACAGCGCAGCACCGATGAGCTGCTGGCAATCCTCGTACGGGCCCGATCGCTGCATCTGACCCACATCACCGACAACATCAGGCACAAACCGTCCTTTATCTGCAATTGCTGCTCCTGCTGCTGTGAGCTGATGGGCGGGGTCATGCAGGGGTTTCCGTGCGGCGTCGCCAAGGCCCCATACACGCTGCAGATCAACGAGGAGACCTGTATCGGCTGCGGCCTGTGCTGGAAAAACTGCAATGTCGGCGCCATCGAAGCGGCGATCCGCGCGGATGACCCGACGAAGAAGGTTGCCCGCGTATCCGCTGAAAAATGCCTTGGCTGCGGCGCCTGCATCTCGACCTGCGCGACCAGATCGCTGTCGCTGCAGCCGGTGCAGCGGCCCGAGCCGCCGCTGCGCAAGCGCGATCTGTTCGCCCAGATCCTCAAGGAGAAGAAGCGATTCACCCCCTACGTGGTCGAATCGGTTAAGAAAACCGTGCTCAGGAAGATCGGCCTCGGATGAGTGTTGGTTTTCCGTAAGGTTCTGTTGATATCGATTTACCATCAAAAGACAGATTTGCATAAACTCGTTCGGGGAAGGAAGCGGGGGCGGATTGATTACGGCTGCTGCTCTGCGGCCTTATCGCCGTATCAGTGAAACTGCCGTATCCCGGAGCAATGTTCACCGTCTCGGCGAGAAGGCCGAAGAGCCGCAGGCTGAAATATGGCTCCACTGCGTTTACCGGATCTGAATCAAAAGCTTCTTCTCAACGGAAAGCTGTCGATGCTGGTAAAAATGCTGAATTACTGCAGAAAACCTAAAATCGCAAAGTAAACGAGGGGCAGGAAGATGCCGGGGATCAGGTTGCCGATCCTGATTTTGGTGATGCCGAGCATGTTCAGGCCGATGGACAGGATCAGCAGGCCGCCCACCGAGGTCATCTGGGCGATCGTGTGCGGGACCAGAAAGCCCTTCATGAAGCCGGCGGTGATGGTGATCGCCCCCTGGTACAGGAAGACCGGAATGGCGGAAAACATAACGCCGATGCCGATCGTCGACGCGAAGATGACCGATGTGACGCCGTCGAGTATCGACTTGGCGAACAGCGTCTGGTGATTGCCGGTCAGTCCGCTCTCGAGCGACCCGACGATGGCCATCGAGCCCACGCAGAATACCAGGCTGGCGGTCACGAAACTGCGCGCAAAGGAGCCGGTGTCGCTGGACTTGGTGGCAATTTTCCGTTCGAAATATCTGCCCAGCGCTTCCAGCCGCGCCTCGATTCCCAGGAACTCTCCGATTCCCGCCCCGATGATCACCGAGAAGATGACCACCATCAGGTCATCGGAGACCAGGGCGCTTTTGATGCCGATGAGAATCACCGACAGTCCGACGCCGCTCATGATGATCTCTTTGTACTTGTCCGGGATCCCGCGGCTGAATATCATGCCAAGCAGGCTGCCGGCGATGATTGCGAGGGCATTGACAATGGTACCGAGCATTCTATCTTTTCTCAATATGTGTGGCTGGCGGATCAGCAGCTGGTATATTCACAGAAGCACTGTTATACCATTTCAAAATTGATTTGAAAGGCAAACCGTCATCATAACCTAAAAATCGATCGAGGTGTTGAACATGAACAGCATCGGGGAAAACGGGAGGATCCGGGTCGGTCTTGCGCAGCTCAACAGTACCGATCATAAACCGCGCAACCTGCAGGCGGCAGAGAAAGCGGTCAGGAGGCTTGCAGGCGGCGGGGCAGAACTCATCGTGCTTCCCGAGCATTTCGATTTCATCGGTGCTGACAGCCTCAAAGCTGCCGAAGCCGAGCCTCTGGACAGTTCGTCGTGCCTGATAAGCCTGGCGAACCTGGCCGAAGAGTTGGGTTGCTATATCCACTGCGGCAGCTTCCTGGAAAAAGACGGCGACCGAATCTTCAATACCGGGGCCGTTTTTGATCCGTCGGGCCGACGAATTGCCCGCTACCGAAAGATCCACCTGTTCGATGTGGAGATCCCGGGTGGAAAAATCTATAGGGAGTCGGCCGTGATCAGCCCGGGCGGCGAGACGGCAAGCTTTTCGATCGGGCCGTTCAGCTTCGGGATGGCGACCTGCTACGACCTCAGGTTCCCCGAACTGTTTCGGAGGCTGGTACTGGGCGGCGCCAACGTGATTCTGCTGCCGGCCGCCTTTACGCTGCAGACCGGCAGGGATCACTGGCAGGTCCTGCTGCGCGCCCGTGCCATTGAAAATCTCTGCTGGGTGGTCGCTGTCGGCCAGTGGGGTGCGGCGCCGCCGAATCACCTCTGCTACGGCAGGAGCATGGTGGTCAATCCGTGGGGACTGGTGGTCGCTCAGGCGGCCGACGGCGTTACCAGCCTGGTGGCCGAGATCGATATCGATGCGGTGACCAGGACCAGGACCGAATTTCCGGCCCTCGATCATGTGCGAGACGATCTGTTCGACTTCTAGCAGGACAGCGAGGTGCAGCAGTCCTGATCACCCGATTTTAACCACGGTGCGGCCGCGCACCGAGCCCGCCATGATCGCCTCGGCGGCAGCCGGCAGTTCTTCGAGGGTGATCTCTGAAATCATGGTTTCCAGCTTGTCCAGATTCAGATCCCGCTCGATGCGCTGCCACGCCCGCTCCCGTTTGTCGAGCGGCGCCATGACCGAATCGATGCCGTACAGCGTGACACCGCGCAGAATAAA
>JAJDNR010000032.1 GCA_022340565.1 Desulfofustis sp. | reverse complement strand
ACCTCCTTCTGCTGCTGAAGGGCGGCCCGGGAACTGCCTTCGGCCACCGAGCAGTCGATGACATCGCCATATTTCCTGATGTGGGTAAACAGCTTCTTGCGTTTATCGACATGTTCGGCGGTCAGAATCAGAATATTGTCGGTCGGCAGTCCGCTTGCGATGGCGTCGATCAGCTTTTCAACAGGGTCTCTGGTTGCTATGGCGGCCGGATCGCCAAGCGGCGCCAGCCGGTCGGCCCAGTCCAGGTCGCCGTCAGGATGAGCGAAGCCGAACAGTCTTGACCACTGGTCTTCGGTAAGATCTGAAAAGACCGTGGTGCTGTCCATCGCGATCGAGCCAAGCTTCAGCAGATCTTTCAGATACCGCGCAGCCGCCTGATCTTTGCCGTTCTGATGGGCCGTACGTGCCTTTTCCCAGATCTGCTCGCCGACTTCCTTCGAGTGAAACAATCCGGTATCGACCACCCGGTAGATCTGGAGGCCCGGCAGCAGCGTCAGGCTGAGCAGCCGGGAGAGCAGCCTGGCGGGGTCCTCCGCGGCGCCGTCGAGAAGGTGCACCGAGCCGGGCTGGCACTTGTGCAGCCGTTCTTCGAGCTGTTCGACTACCTGCCGGCACAGGAAGCGCTCACCGAAGCAGAGATAGACCTGTTTACGCTCGCCCCGCTCGATGGCGTCGAGCAGGGGGGTGATATCGCTTCTTTTGATGAGCCCCATCAGTTCAGCCCCCTCGTATCCATCATCTTGTGCAGGATTGCCGGCAGTGATCCCGGCTGCAGATAGTCGCTGCCGCGTCCGTCGGCGAAAATGGATGTCAGCTGCGACGACACATCGTCCCAACTCAGGTCGGTTCGAGACATGGCGATGATCTCGAACAGCCGCTGATTGTAGGGGTCGTTGACGATGGCTTTGCCGGTTCCGACCGTTGCGAAAATATCTATGGAGTTGTCGAACAGCCGATTCAGCTCCGAGTATATCCTGATGCCGCCGCATGACCCGATGGACAGGAAGCGGTTGATGTCGGGGAGGGATGCGCGGGCAATATCGCCGGACTCGAGCAGCTGCCGCATCGGTTCGAGCAGCTGCTCCTCCCGCCAATAGCTGTGACCGCGCTGGGCAAACATCTCCATGCCGCTGGTCAGATACTGCTTGAGCAGCCGGCGCTGTACCGCCCGGTTCTGGAAGACCGTGACCGCGTGGCTCAGTTCGATGGCGTTCACCGTCTTATGAAATTCCACGATCAAGCCGGTCCGGGCCGACAGCCGGTACAGCGCTGCTGTATCCCCTTGGTTTATTAGCCGCTGCGCCTCCGTTCTGGCGGGGTCGCCGTCGGCAAGCAGGTGGATGGTTTCGGGCAGCCGTAACCGGTAGCCGTTGCTGAGCAGGTTTCGGCTGTTGGAAAGATAGGACGTCCTGCCGTCGTCATCCTGCTGGAAGATCGACAGGCTGCTCAGCCGTCCGTCTCGCTTCCAGCGGGAGAAATCGGTGGCGGTCCACCGCGACAGGTCGATGGCTCCGTATCGGCTGATCAGTTCCGCGACCAGCGCACGATCTCCGGCAGTCAGCAGTTCCGGATGCTTTTCCCGGTAGAATTGGAGAATTACCCGCAGTTGCAGGGAGAATGTCGAATCCGGCTCGGTTATGGTGGCGATCATCTTTTTGATCAGATAGGTGCGCGCCTCCGGTTCCAGTTTATCCAGCAGGGTCGTGAAGGTCGCCGAAAACAGGATGAGGCTCTGTTCGTCCCGAAACGCCGATTCGGCCATGAGGTCGAGCACTATTCGCTGTTCCCGGCTGTCGCTCGGAAAGAATGCGGTCAGCTTGCCCTTCTGGGCGCAGCTGACGATAAAATCTGATACGTGACCGTTTTCGGGATCGGTCTGTTTCAGAAAATTGAGCAGATTCCCGCCAAAGGAAGTGGAGATTCGAGACAGCAGCACCGGGACCAGCACGTCCCGGAATGAGGAGTCGTACAGCTCGCTGCCCCGGGACAGCAGGATGTAGATATTGGCGGCGCTGAGATCGATGGCGACCTGTTTGCGGGCCAGCGCCGTGGCCTGTTTCAGCACGTCGATGGCGGGGTAGAGCTTGGCGGCCGCACGTGCTTCGTCCAGTGCCTGCTGATAGGTGCTCCGGGCCTTTGGGTGCAGTTTGGCGAAGCGCTCGACAATCAGGGCAAAACCGCCCGCGGCCAGCGTCCCGGTGCTGATTTCACCACCGTAGCGGTCGGTCACCGCATGCAGGTCGTTGATTTTGCGGATGTGATAATCGGACGCCGAAACAAAGGCGGTGAGCAGCAGCGTGCGCTGTCCGCTGCTGATGTCATAATAGCGCTGCTCGGTGGTTGGGGGGGGCAGGCTGAAATAGCTCTGCAGCCAGAACCGGGCCTGTTCGACGCTGATACCGTCGATGCTGAACAATCCCCTGCTGTTCATCGCCGCTGCAGGGGACAATAGCGCAATTGCCGCCAGCATGTCCAGCGCCTCTTTTCCGCTGATGCCTCCGATCAGGCAGGCTTGCTCTGCGCTCATCTTCTGCTCGCTGCTCATCGCCCCGATCCGGATCAGCCCCGCCAGCGCCTGGCTGCGGTCCATGCCGTCGACCGCGAAAAGGGCCCGGGCCGCCCAGCGTCCGTAGTCGTCTAGCCGTTCGGTCTCTTTCACCAATTTGAGCAGGGTAATTCCGTCCATCCCGTCAATTTTCGGCAGCATCGAAACGGCCTGCATGGCGGTGAACTCAAGGCCCGAGGTCAGGTCCAGCAATTGCCAGCTCTGGGCTTCGGTGACCCCTTCGAGTGCCGTGAACGATTCCAAAAAGCGGACCTGATCGAAAGAAAGATTGTAGAAGACCAGCCGCTGCAGTGCGTCGATAACCTCATCGGCATAAATTCCCGGCAGACTGCAGAAGGCTCGCAGGGCCCTCATTTTGGTATAGGACAGGGCGCGGATCGTGTCCTGGTGGTACTGGTAGCGTTTCTCGTCCATACAGTCCACCGCCCGGAAGGCCGTCCGGGTAATCTCCAGCGGGCTGTCGATAATGCTCGAGGCGGCGGCGTCCCGGGGCCAGCAGGCGGACAGAACAAAGCAGGTCAGGGCGAAGGTGTAGAGCCGTCTCACGCCGTAGAGTGGAGGTTTGAGTTCATTGAGTCGACGTATCAGCGGGTATGGTAGCCGCCGTGGAGCCTGAATTCAAGCGGGAAAACGCTGAACCCTCCCGGGCCTCGCAGAATCCGGGCTCCGCCGGCAGGATCAGCGAAGGCTTTCGTTGAAGGCCTGCAGCACCTCGTTGCCGGGGCACAGATCGGGTTCGGTCAACCGGTTGAGCGGCGTATCCGTGGTGTTGTTGATGCTGTGAAAGTCCTCGCTGTCCGGGTTGAGGTAGAG
>JAJDNR010000030.1 GCA_022340565.1 Desulfofustis sp. | reverse complement strand
CTGGATCGTTGTGCCGTCGACCCTGGTCCAGGAAATATCATCGGGGGTCTGGCCGTTGATATCGACCAGCAGGCCGGTCAGGTCATCGCTGAACGCAAAGGATACCAGGTCATCGGACCCGGCCGTGAAGCTCAGCGCCGGAGCATTGACGCTGGTGGTTATCGCCGCCTCGTCCACCACCAGTGCCGTGCCCTGCGAAGACGACCCGGCTCCATCCGTCACATCGATGGTCAGCGTTGCGGTACCGGTACTGCCATCGCCATCGGTGATCTGGTAGGTGAAAACGTCCAGAAGCTGCCCCTGACTCTGGTCAAGGTTGGAATCGGCCAGGTATGTATAGCCACCGCTATTATTATTGACTGTCAGCACGCCATACGTGCCCTGGATCGTTCCGCTCGTCACAAACATTCCAGAATCTGGATCATAGAACGCCCCTGCATTGGCGGGAGGATTGGAGGGATAGAAGATCCCCGGCTTTCCGTCAATGCCAAAGTCATCCGCTACACCTCCCAGAGTATCGCCATCGACCACGTCGCCGGTAATCGACTGGCCCTCTTCGACGCTTGCGAAATCATTGTTGGCGGTGGGGCCGGTATCGGCGATGTTGATCGTCAGGGTTGTGGTCGACGTATCACCGTTGCTGTCCTGAATCGTATAGGTAAAGACGTCGGAAACGGGATCCGGATCACCGTCGTCGTCGGTGTCATGATCAATGCCTCCCGCTTCATTGCTGCCGAACAGGTAATAGGTGTAATTTCCGCTTTCATCCAGTTCCAGATAACCATAGGCGCCGAGAACCGCCACGGCATCCGCTCCCCCGACACCACCATCTGCGGTAACATTGGCGGAGTCACCATTGACTGCCACGACCTGAGGTGCGCCAGCACCATCCCCTCCAAAACTGTCGGCCTGCTGACCGCCCTGGAAATCGGGATCTGCTGGATCAGGATCAGCAGCGGCTATAACGTTGCCGCTGGTCGTCAAAGGCCCTTCTCCCGTCCCCTCAATGATGTCGTCCTGATCCGGCTGCGCATTCGGGTAATAGTTGGTTGGCTGAGGAGGCGGAGGAGGCGGAGGAGGCGCTGGTGAAATATCTTCAGACTGTTGCCCAGCAGGTTGTGGCTCAGATACAGGCTCTGGTTCGGGCACAGGTTCCGGCTCAACAGGTGCCGCAACAGCCACCAGCTCAGACAAAAGGGCAGGAGTCAGTTCAGTCCCGACAAAACCATGTTCAACTCCCTGTGTTTCCGCACCAAACGTTGGATTAACTTCCTGGGCGTCAGCTGCGAACTTGACGATATATCTCCCGTCCACATCGAAGCCGCCATGCGGACCGGCTCCACCACCAGGGCCTGCCGCGGTGGCCGCGACATCGATTTCGCCACCGCCCTCGAGGGCCTGCTGGATGGCCTCGACTTCCGCGGTGACCTCCTCGAAGCCGATGGGGCTGCCGCCGATCACGTCCTGGTCGATAACCATGTCGGTCATACGCCCGAGGTCGAGCTGGGTGTCGGCCGGATCGGTGAAGACGATAGACACCGCGCCGTCGCTGCCGGTATTGATGCGGTCCTGGAAGAAAATCGGGCTGTTGGGCGTAATAATCCGTTCGACGCCGTCTGGTGATACGGCTTTGACCGTACCGTACACGATCATCGCTTTTCCGATTGCCTGAGTTGACTGGTCAGCCATGGGTTTTCCTCCTCTATGGGCAGGGTATGAGTCATCTTATGGTTAACTCTAGCTCAGCCGGAAGGTTCCACCATTGTACTTTGGTACTAGAATTTTATTTTTCTCATCGATCCGGCTCAACATTATCACACCCCACGGTTCTTCATGCAGTCAACCATAGCCACGGGCTCCTCTGAGGATAGTGTACGTTGGTACAAGAAACATATTTTTCGAGAATTCAGCCCCCGACGATAACGCCCGCATAATTCCATTTTATGCCGTTCTCCTTGTCCCGGGTTGAGCAACCCGGCTGGGTCGCGATATTTCAAGAATAACTCCTTGATTTCAAGCTATTAAACAAACATCTTTGGGCTTCAATCGGTCATCTTTTCAGAGCTTTTCCTCTCTCTTTTAAAAAACGTATTTATTATCAAACACCTATCTGTAAGCCTTCGTTCATCGCTGGCCGATGAAAAACTAATTTGACTTTTTGCCCTGTTTTTCGATACACAATGATTATAGACAGTTGCAAGACGGCAGCGCTTTTGGAACGGCTGCCGATTTTTTTCGACTGTATGATTGTTTTCATATCTCGTTCTAACAGGAGACTTAGATGAAGCTTTTTAGCAAGACTGGACTGTTCGTGTGCGGAATGGTCATAATCGCAGGCAGCACAGCCCATGGGGAAACCATATCGGAAGCGGTGGATCAGGTCATTCAGACGAACCCGCAGGTCAGGAGCCAGGTCTATAACCGCCTTGCCCGTGATCAGGAAGTGGTGCAGGCCAAATCGGGATATTTCCCTACCTTGGATATTAACGGCGCGTCCGGCTGGGCCGAGCACCGGGAACCGGAGGATGAGTCGCTGAACCCCTACGAGGCGACCATCAGCCTGAGGCAGAATGTCTTCCGGGGCTTCGCCGATCAGGGAGAGATCGCCCGCCAGGAAGCGCGGGTCAAATCTTCCGCCTATGCGCTGCAAGGCACCTCCGAGAATCTGGCGCTGAACGCCTCGCGCGCCTACCTTGACGTGCTTCGCAACGAGGAACTGAAGAAAGTCGCCGAGGAAAACCTCGAAATCCATCTGAGGATCGCCGATCAGATTAAACTGCGCGGTGATTCGGGAGTCGGCAGCCAGGCCGATACCGAGCAGATCCAGGGACGGGTATCGCTGGCCCAGTCCAATGTGGTCGTCGCCGAAACCAATCTGCAAGACGCCGAGAGCGGCTTTCTTGCCGTTATCGGTCATCTCCCGGCCGATCTCGTCAAGCCGGCTGCACCGCTCTCCCTGATGCCGGGTTCGCTCGACGAGGCGACGCTGCTGGCCATCGGCAGCAACCCGATCCTCAAGGCCGCAGGCTCGGACCTGGAAGCACGGCAGCAGCAATATGAGGTTGCCAAGGCCCCCTTCTATCCGATCCTCGATATCGAGGTCGACCAGCGCTGGGACGATGAAATCAGCCGAATTGAAGGCGAGCGCGACTACCTGCTCGCGCTCGGGCGGGTTCGCTACAACCTCTTCAACGGCTGGCGAGACGAGGGACGCAGAGCCGAGACGCTGGAGTTGGTCAACGAAGCACGAGAAATCAAGAACAACACCGAGCGGCAGGTGGTCGAATCGATGCGGCTCTCATGGATGGCCTATATGTCGGTGCTCGACCGGACGGACTATCTGCGCAACTACATCAAAGCCAGTACCACCTCTGCCCGCGCCTACGCCAAACAGTTCGACATCGGCAAGCGCAGCCTGCTCGACGTGCTCGACGCCGAAGCCGAGGCGGTCAACGCCCGCATCGATCTGATCAACGCCGAGTACGACGGCCTTTACTCCCAGTATCGGATTCTGGCGGCTACCGGAGGCCTGGTAAGCGCATTCGGGCTGCAGTGGCCGGAGGAGGCACAGGTGGAGGAAGATGAATAATAGTTGAGCCATTCCGTATCTCTTCACCTAACCGCAGAGGCCGTATCGCTTTCGACGATGCGGCCTTTATGGCTGTCGGTCCTCCTCAACTTTCCTTGAATAGCGTAGCGATTTTTTGTTACATCAAGATATTGAGTCATTTTATACCGATAATCCTCCTGTGGGGCGGAATTGATGACAGCACTGCGCAAACGATGTCTGTGGCTTTCGCTGCCTTTCGGCATTCTTGCCGTTGTCTGCTCCTATCTGGGGGTGCTTGCCGGCCCCCCCTTTCAACTCGATATCAGGATGCTCGAGAAAGTCGAGCAGAAGCACGGCCGGCAGGCCAGGCAGCGCCTCACCGACTGGCAGGATCTGATCCGCAACGATGCAAGCACAACCGATCTCGAAAAACTGGAAAAGGTGAATGCGTTCTTCAACCGGGTCGATTTCATTGCCGATGGCCTGCTCTGGAAGCAAGAGGACTATTGGGCGACCCCCCTTGAATTCCTGATGCTCAACGGCGGTGACTGCGAGGATTTCTCCATCGCCAAATATTTTACGCTGAAAAAACTCGGCGTCGACGAGGACAAGTTGAATCTCACCTACGTCAAGGCGCTCGAACTCAATCAGTCCCATATGGTGGTAACCTATTTCGCGACGCCGGAGGCGGAGCCGCTGGTCCTCGACAACCTGGTGGACGATATCAGGCCGGCTTCCGCCCGCAGCGATCTGCTGCCGGTCTTCAGCTTCAACGGCAGCGGCCTGTGGCTCGCCAAGGAACGGGGCAGAGGTAGGATGGTCGGCAGCAGCGACCGTTACCGGCGCTGGCAGGATCTGCTGAATCGAATGCCCGAAGGGCTCAACTGAGGTGCGATCATGACACTGCAAAGACAGCTTCTCATCTTCACGCTCACCCTCTGTTTTGTTCTGTTTGCCGGGGTGTGGGTGTATCAGCTCCAATCTACCCGCACCTTCCTGGAGGAACAACTGGCGGTTCACGCCCAGGACACGGCGACCTCGCTGGCACTGTCTATCTCCCCCCTGGTCGCGGCGGGTGATGTGGCTGCGGTGGAAACCATGATGAACGCGATCTTCGACCGGGGATATTACCGCGACATGATCTTCTCGGACATGGACGGAAAAGCTGTGGTCAGGCGAACCGTGGAGATCAGCGTCGACCAGGTCCCCGCCTGGTTCATCCGGCTGATACCACTTGATTCCCCGCCCGGGGAATCGCAGGTGATGAACGGCTGGGTCCGCGCCGGCTCTCTGCGGGTGCAGAGCCACCCCGGATACGCATATCAGACACTGTGGCAGACCTTCATCCGCATCTCCGGGCATTTTCTGCTGACCGGACTGGTGGTCTTTATCGTCGGCTCCATTTCCCTTAAATTCCTGCTCAAGCCGCTCAGGCGGGTGGAACGTCAGGCGGAGGCGATCTGCCGGCAGGAATACGAAATCCAGCAGAAGATCCCCACGACCAGGGAGCTTAAAAGCGTCGTCGCGTCAATGAACCGGATGACCTCTAAGGTCAGGGA
>JAJDNR010000020.1 GCA_022340565.1 Desulfofustis sp. | reverse complement strand
GACGGCTTGTCCGGTTTTTACCAGTATATGGTATCAGTCTGGAATCCCGCTAGACTCGATACCCGGCCTCCGCTCCGGTGCTTACCGCATCGGGGATTAAAGCAGGCCTCTCGCAGTCTCCTGCCGCATAGACCTCTTCGAACAGCTTTTCCAGTGATGTGGTCAATTCCGGATCAGCAACAAGCGGCAAAGCCGGAATAATGGAGTCGGCTCTTACCAGTGTCTCCTCCCCCATATGCGACACGATCTTCACTCCTGCCGGGATTACTTCTTGTACGTCCACATTCATGTGGAATTGCGCCCCCTTTTTTACCAGCCAGTTGACAAGACTGTTCCTGGTTTCATCTGGGACGATATCCGTTCCCGGCAGTTCCTGCCTGTCGATGAGTGTGACCGCTCGTTTCCGCTTCACCAGAAACTCTGCGAGTTCGCAGGCCTGTATTCCACTGCCGATGATCGCCACGCGTTTGCCCACCGGCATCCAGATCCTTGTCAAGCGGATCAGCTGGTACGGATTGAAAATTCTGAGCAGGAATTTCAATTGCCGGTGAAGCCCCTCCATCGAGACAACGTTTTTGCCGTTTATCCCGGGAATATCGGGCAATACCGGTCGGCCTCCGGTGGCGATGATGACCGCATCGGGTCGATAAGAGAGGATGGTCTGGGGGGTAGCCCGCCTGCCCATTTCAATGGTTACGCCTTGCCTGGCCAGCTGCCCCTGCAGGTACCTGATGAGCAGCGGAACATCTTCGATGGACGTCCCTTTCACCAGGGCTGCAAGTGCCAGCAGCCCCCCGGTTCGACGCTCTTTCTCAAGCAGGGTCACCTGGTGACCCCGCTCGGCGGCAACCCTGGCCGCCTCCATTCCGGCAGGCCCGCCGCCGACTACAACGATCTTTTTGGCGTGCGCCACAGGATGTGCAATCAATTCCCGTTCTCTGCCCAGTCTCGAATTGACCCGGCACCGTATCGGCAGATTCCGCCTTCGCCGCGACCAGCAGTACAGGCAGGCAGAGCATGGAGCGATTTCATCGAGCCGGCCGTCGGCCACTTTGCGGGGAAGCTCAGGGTCGGCCAGCAGGCGCCGGTTCATGCCAATGATATCTGCCTGCCCATGTTTCAGAATGGACTCTCCGATTTCCGGGTCCAGCCTGCCGACAGCGATAACCGGGACAGATACGACTTTTTTAAAGGCGGCGGCCAGGGGCACGAATGCGCCTGCTCCCTTGCGCTTCCAATCCAGTTCCGGCGGCAGCGGGTCTATCGGTTCTGGATAGAAGAGCTGTTCGGGGCCCGGGTGGATGAATTCGTATGCCTGGTAACCGTACCCCCTGACCTGGATCGCGTCGGCACCTGCTTTTTCGACAATCTGAGCAATTCCGCAGGAATCTTCCAGGCTGATGCCGTTATCCAGGCCATATTCCACACCGGTGAGCAGGACACTGACCGGGTAGTCCTTGCCTAATTTGTCTTTGATGCCGGTAATGATCTCTACCAGGAACCTGGAGCGGTTCTCCAGGCTCTGGCAGCCATACTCATCCTGTCGCCGGTTCCACCCCGGTGACAGGAAACTGTTGATCAGATGGGTGGAGGATCCATTCACCTCGACACCGTCAAAACCCGCCTTTTGGGCTCGTTCGGCGGCGCCGATAAAGGTTTCGACCAGGTCCCGTATTTCCTCTCTGGACACTTCTCTCGGCTCATCCAGGTGAGGGTTCGGCAGTTGATTTTTGGGCAGGGCCGATGCGGCAATCGGCTGGATACCGGTCCAGCTCTGCGGGTGCCATGGCCCCGAATGAAATAGTTGTATAAATACCGGTCGGTTATGCTTATGTACCGCGTCTGTCAGTTGTTGGTATCCGGGAATATAGGAATCGTTTTCGAAATGAAGCTGGACTGAAGGATGATGCGTGCCGGCAGGGAAGGCAACTCCTGTCGATTCTACTGTCACCAGTCCGACCCCGCCTTCTGCCAGGGTTTCATAGAAACCGATTATTCGTTCACCGACCCTGCCTCCTTCATCAATGAAGGAAGTGCCGGCTCCGGTTTTCATTATCCTGTTCGGCAGCTCAACCGTGCCAATGTGAATTGGTCTCAAGATGTTTTCGGCCATGGATAGCGAACGGCTCCTTGCCTCAGGGCTGAGCTGTCTTCAGCATAAAATATTCATGGTGGCGGATGCCCGAGCCTGCTGCACGATGACGAAGTCGGCTGTATGTGAACTGAGACGGAAGCATAAGCGGGCTGGACATCCTGAAGCGGTGCTGCCCTGAAGCCTGTTGAACTTCGAACATGACGGGTCCCGAGGTTGGTTGAATGTATACTGTACCCCAGAAGGCTCTTTTATGCAACGAGTTCCTTGGAGGCCGTTACAGCCCGATACAGGGTTTTACGAATACCGGAAATATTTAGCCATATATTCATTATTATTTATAATTTATGGAACTTTATGCACTTACAACCAACCGTAATCAGATCATGATACCATTTGCTTTATTTTACCTGCCAGCATATAGTATTAGGGTACCGTACTTCTGTAGGACGGACGAGCGGCACCGCTAAAACGTCTCGTACTGCTGCCGGCGTGCCGTCCAGGTCGCAGGCGCGCAGCAAGCAACAGGTTTTCCACCTTCTCTGTGATGATGCGATGATCTCCAATTCCATAAAAAAAATAACCATCGAGCAACCGAAAACCATTCGCCAGAAGGTCTATGAATATCTGCAGCAGGCAATTTTAAAGGGAGACGTCAAGCCGGGCGAGCGTCTCGTCGAGTCTGAAATCGGCAAAGCCATCGGCACATCGCGCACCCCGGTGCGAGAGGCGCTGCATACGCTCGAACGGGAGAAGCTGATCGAGTCGATTCCGAGGGTTGGCTACGTGGTCAAGGGTATCAGCAAGGACGAACTTGAGGATATCTCCGAGATTCGTCTGGTCCTTGAAACACTGGCGCTTCGCTGGGCTTATGAAAATGACGCCGACGGTCTGACCCGATCGCTTCAGGAAAATGTCTCTCGGTCCAGACATCTGCTGGAACTGGGGGATCTCAAATCTTTTTCAGAGATGGATTCGAATTTTCACGAGGTTATCTCCAAATACGCGTCCAGTGAAAGACTCCAGGAACTGACCCTCAGTATCCGCCAGCACATGATCCGTTATCAGGTGCACAGCCTTTATGACATCGAAAATATTTATCGGGCGATGGCCGGGCATCAAAAAATAGTGCAGGCGCTCAAGAAACAAGACCTTAACGGTGCTCTGGTAGAACTGAACAACCATATCAAGCAATCGAAAAAGGATATCATCCACTACAGCAGACTGACTTCGTAGGTTGCCTGCCGCAGATTGCCGCTGCCCCCCGCCTCATGGAGGCACGATCAGTCCAGCTTCAATCAGCACGACAGAATTCACCCGGTTTGCAAGGGAGCAAGACGCATGTACAGGAAAAACTACCCGAACCTTTTCAGTCCCATCACGATCGGAAATGTGACGCTGAAAAACAGAATCAGCGCCTCGCCTACCTCGAATCCTGCCTTGAACATGAATACCTACATGACCAAGGACGTCGCGTCTTTCTATGAAATGCGCGCCATCGGGGGCGCCGCCGTGGTCACCATTGGCGAGAGCATCGTTCATACCAGAACCGGATGCAACAGTAATTATCGATTGCTGCTGGACGACCCGAATGTGATCCCCAGCCTGTCAGATTTCTCGAGGACCATAAAGCAGCACGACTGCATCCCCTCCATCGAGCTGGCTCATGCGGGCAAGTTTGCCAATGTACCCAACAGCTTGCGCCCTGCCGGCTCTGGGCAGATCCCGTACGGTCCGGTGCACGAAATTACCCCTGACGGCTACGAGATCTTCGAGATGAATGAGGATCTCATCGCAGAGGTTGCCGAGGCCTATGGCAAGGCGGCCGGAGTCGTCAAATTCTGCGGGTTCGAAATGCTGCTGGTCCATGCCGGCCACGGGTGGCTGCTGGGGCAATTCATGTCGCCGCTGTATAACAGGCGCAGCGACCGCTTCGGGGGATCTCTGGAGAACCGGATGCGGTTCCCGCTGATGGTGCTGGACAGCATCCGGGCACGAGTCGGGCCGGGCTTTCCGGTGGAATTCCGATTCAGTGGCGAGGAGTTCGTGGCAGGAGGCATAACCATCGATGAAGGCGTCGAGATCGCTAGAATGGTCGAGGACAAGGTCGACCTGCTCCATGTCTCGGCCGGGTTGCATGAACAGCCTGGAGCCAACGTGATCACTCATACCTCCACCTTTGTTCCCCAGGGCAGGAACGTTTATCTTGCCGAGACCGTTAAGAAGGCCGTCAAAAAACCGGTGGCATGCATAGGGGGGCTCATCGATCCGGCGATGATGGAAGAGATCATCGCCTCCGGCAGGGCGGATGTCGTGGCCATGGCCCGTTCGCTGATCGCAGATCCGTTCCTGCCCCGAAAGGCCCAGGAGGGGAGAGCTGAAGAGATTGTCAAGTGTATACGCTGTTATGTGTGCATGGACACACTCAGGGGCACCAGAAATATGCGCTGCGCTCTCAACCCCCTTATTGGCCGGGAGTTTGAACATAAATTTCTCCCCTCACCGGGGCCAGCCAAAAAAGTGCTGGTGGCAGGGGGCGGGCCTGCCGGAATGGAAGCCGCTCTGACCGCCGCGAAAAGGGGCCATGAAGTGATACTCTGCGAGGCCTCCGACCAGCTTGGCGGGCAGACCGTCAGCGAGCAGCATATCCCATTCAAGAAAGATCTCTATGATTTCGGGCAGCAGCGTGCCCGGCAGCTTGAGGAAGCCGGCGTCGAGGTCAGACTGAACACACCGGCGACACGGGGTCTGGCCGAGCGGCTCAAACCCGGTGTGATCATTGCCGCGCTCGGAGCGGAATCGATTATTCCCGATATACCGGGCATTGACGGAGAAAACGTTTTGTTCCTGAAAGATCTCCGCACAGGGCACTCCGGTTTTGGCGATTCGGTGGTTATTCTCGGCGGCGGTCTGGTCGGCTGCGAGCTGGCCATTCACCTGAACCGCCAGGGGAAAAAAGTCACCGTGATCGAGATGACCGACGACTGGGCCCGCGACGCTCCAAAACTTCACAAAGACGCTATGGACGTGGAGCTGCGCAAGGGCGTAACGATCAGGCTCAATACCAGAGGACTCGCAATCACCGACAGGGGGCTGGTCTGCGAAGGGGGTGATAAACAGCCCGAGCTTGTCGAGGCGGATACGGTCTTTTGCGCGGTGGGCATGCGTTCACGCAGCAGCGAGCATCTTCGGGACCTGGCGCCGATCTTCAAGATTGTCGGAGACGGGCGCGTACCGAGGCAGATGTTCGAGGCAACCAGCGGCGGCTACTGGGCGGCTGTGGACCTCTGACAAAAAGCCGCGCCCGGCTGCTCAGCATCCTGCCGCTGCGGATACGGCTCGTCTGCTGAGACGTCTCGTCTAGAAGCGCCAGGAAAGGCCAAGAATGATGCCGTCCTGAGACACGTCGTAGAGAAACTGGTCATCTTCGTAATCGACATCGAGGTAGCGATAGCCGATAAGCGTCGAGAAGGTCTCGGTCCACTGATACCCGAGGTTCGCATTCACGTCCCACATGAAATCGGAACCAACCCCGAAGCCGCCGATGAGCGCAAAGCCGTTGACGTAGAACCTGGATTCGCCCAGCCTGGTAAGCCCCTTGAACCCCACTATTGGATCCAGCCAGCTTTCCCGGTTGTCAATGTCGTAATAGCCCGCAGGCCCCCCGGTCAGGGCCAGCTCCGAGTCCACCGACCAGTATCGTAACCCGACGAGGCCGTCGATAAAGGCGCCCGCCTTCTCCACCAGGCGATAGAACCCTGAACCCGAAACGATCCAGGAGGTGGTACGGGATGAAATCGTGGAAAAGATCTGCCCGGGAGTGGCGTTGTCGAGTTGTATATCGGTGTAGACCGTATCGACCACCGCGCCGAGACGACCTTTCCGGGCCTCGCCGACCAGCATCAACGCACCATTGATATTGCCCAGGACATCATCATAAAAATTGATATCGATGTCGACCGGCGGTAGCCCGGGCAGGGTGGCGACGCTGCCGCTCTGCCCGGCAAGCCAGGCGTAAGGAGTAAGTTGAAACTGCCATGAATCACTGCTGTCCGCCGACGCCAGCGCTGGCACCAAAAGAAAAAAGATCGAACACAGCACCGCTAGAGACCGTAACCAATAACCGTATGCTGAATTGCCCATGCCGCCCCTCCCGAGAAAAACATTATCTGACTGGATTCAGTAGAGAAATTTATACCCCTATGACTAATTGTAAATCATTCGATATTGGTTTGTAAATAGTCCAACCGGTTCATGTTCTTCCACAACCTGGCGCGGCTGATACCGGGAAGACTAGCCGCCCTGGTGCGCCTTGACTTGGACCCAAGCTCCTCATTTTTCAGGGTAGCTAAACTATATTAAAACTGAAAAGCGGTACCCTTTCGCCAGAGTTTTGGTGAATGTTCAGAGTTTGCAGGACAGCATATGCCACCGGATTGCAAACTGGCTGATACGACCCTGCCGGAAACGCAGCTGCAGAACCTTGGTGTCGGCGGCTATGACTGCGGGGTATCGTTCAATTCGAAATTGAAGAGTTCCCGGTCATAACGGTTGTAGTCTTCATAGCGAAGGAGCTCGTAGAGGTCCCTGCGATGCTGCATGCAACCGAGAATGTTGTTCTGATCGCCGTCCCTGAGTATCGCATCGAGTCCCCGATCAACTTCACCCATTGCGAGCCGCAGCGTCGTAACCGGGTAGATGACTGCGTTATACCCCAGATTCTTGAGTTCAGCTTTATTCAGCAGCCGGCTTTTACCGAACTCGGTCATGTTCGCCAGCAGCGGTGCGTCGATCGCGGCCCGGACGGCTTCGAATTCCTTTTCGTTCTCCAGCGCTTCCGGAAAAATCATATCGGCGCCGGCGTCGATATAGGCCTTCATGCGCTCGATTGCCTTATCGAGTCCTTCAACCGCACGGGCATCGCACCTGGCAATGAGGCAGAAGTTCCGGTCCAGCCGTGCTTCCGAGGCGGCCCGGAGGCGTTGTATCATGGTTGCCGCATCGACCAGCTCCTTACCGTCGAGATGACCGCAGCGTTTCGGCATGACCTGGTCTTCGATATGGCAACCTGAAAGTCCCGCCTCTTCCATCAATCGGATGGTGCGGGCGGCACTCATCGGTTCCCCGAATCCGGTGTCGACGTCGATGATCGCCGGCAAATCCGTGGCCCTGGCGATCTGCCTGCCGCGGTCAGTGAACTCGGTGAGGGTGGCGATGCCGATGTCGGGCAGACAGAGATCGGCGGACAGGGCCGCACCGGAGATGTAGATGCCGTCAAACCCCTTGCGCTCGATCAACCGGGCGCACAGCGGGTTGAATGCACCGGGGAACTGATGGAGGTCGCCATCTGAAATGAGGTTTTGCAGATGTTCACGCTTCGCGGATGCCGTGTTACGGGTAAACAACATCAGAAAATACCTCGAAGATCGTTTTCCTGGAGATAATCCTTCGATACATAGGGATTCAGCAGTTTTATGTCGGCGACGCCCAAATCAGGAAGCCCCTGCACCAGTTCAAGAAACCGTGAACTTTCAGCAGGATCGAGGATTTCGTCGGTGAGTACTTTGAATTTGTTTATGTATTCGGGCCGTGCAAACGGTCTGGCCCCAAACGGGTGAGCGTCGGCGACGCCGATCTCATCTTCGAGACGGCTGCCGTCTCTCATCGTGATGACCACTCGGGCACCGAAAGCCTTCTCATTGGCATCATGACTGTGGTAGCGGCGTGTCCATTCCGGATCCTCGGTGGTGGATATCTTTTTCCACAGTCTTACCGTATCCGGTCTGCCGGCCCGTTCGGGACGGTAACTGTCGACATGGTGCCAGCGTCCGTCCTGGAGGGCCACAGCAAAGATGTACATGATCGAATGATCGAGGGTTTCGCGGGATGCGGTCGGGTCGAACTTCTGGGGATCGCCGGAGCCGGTTCCGATAACATGATGAGTATGATGCGATGTATGCAGCACGATGTCCGAGACCTGCTCGAAATCGTCGATCTGCCTGCCCAGTTTAAAAGCCAAATCAATCAGCGCCTGGGACTGATATTCAGCGGAATGTTCTTTGGTGTACGTTTCCAGAATCGCTCGTTTCGGCTCACCTGAAGCCGGCAGCGGGACAATATAGAACGGCTCATAGGGGGAACTTCCCTGGTCCCGGCTTGTCCGGCCGTTCAGGATGTAGGAGATGATCGAGTCCTCTCCTTCATAGATCGG
>JAJDNR010000014.1 GCA_022340565.1 Desulfofustis sp. | reverse complement strand
GGGCAAACAAAGGCTTTAAGTAAGGGGGTCATTAACGCTTATCCGAAACTATGGAGATGCTATGAAACGTCGGAACTTACTGGTTATCCTGGCTCTGTTCTTGTTCAACCTGATGCCTTCATTAACCCCGGCCTACGATCTGCCGGCTGTGAACCTCGGTTTTACGAGTTTTCTTGACGGTGGTCCGCCCGCAGGTCCCGGTTTCTATTTCAGCCAGTATATCCAGTACTATACAGCCGATCAGCTGAATGACGGCAATGGCGATGAGATACCATTTCCAAATCCTGATCTAGAAGCGTGGATCAGCCTCTCTCAGGGAATATACCAGTCCGATCATGACCTGCTGTGGGGCGGCAAATGGGGAATCGATATGATCGTTCCCATCGTCGGACTTGACATATCCTATGACCAGCCAGGCCCATTTCCGCAGGACAACGGCAGTGGTCTGGGGGATGTCTTAATTGGTCCGTTCCTCCAGTGGGATCCCGTTATCAAGGACGGCAGACCCATATTCATGCAGCGAATCGAGCTGCAGATGATTTTCCCAACGGGAAAATACGACGATGACAAGGCGCTTAATCCCGGAAGTAATTTCTTCTCTTTCAACCCGTATTGGGCAGGAACGCTCTTCATCACCCCAAATTGGACAGCCACGACCCGTATTCACTACCTCTGGAACGCCGAAAATGACGACGCCGCCGGTCCGGCAGAAAAGAGCACCGCCGGGCAGGCAATCCATCTGAATTTCGCCAGTGCCTATGCGATAACTCCCACCTTCAGACTCGGCATCAATGGCTACTACCTCAGGCAGCTGACAGATAGCGAGGTTGACGGCATCGATGTTGAAGACGGTAAAGAGGCGGTACTCGGCATCGGCCCTGGTCTGCTGTGGTCGATTAACCCGGACAACCATCTGTTTTTCAACGCCTACTATGAAACCGAGGTGGAGAATCGGCCTGAAGGCCAACGCTATAACCTTCGCTGGGTGCACCATTTCTAGGGTAATTCGAAACGAGGCCATGCAGCCCCTGCAGGTATGACCACGGTCCGGGGCCTCGCTGCATCGAACGGATCTGTCGTAAGCGCGAGCGTGTGCTGCGGACTCACATACACATGCATGGTTGACCGATGAAGGAGCAGAGGCAGCCCTCTTATCTGCTATAAACCACCGCGTTCATGGTCAAGCGTGCTCTGGCCATCTTTTCAAGAGATCGGATATTGCACAGGAATTGGGGGGATGAAGAGCGCGTATTTTATCATTCTGTTGACCACGTATTGATAAAACAAAGAACCGGTTCAACAAAGAACAACCCGCATATTCCCCATTACGGGTCCGTGCGGCACAATTCTGATAGGCGAGCGGCGCATGAGCGGCCCGCTCGCCCGACCTGAAGAGCCTAATTGAACTGCTTTGCGAGCAGCTCATCCGCCTGGCGGTACGTTTCGATCGATCCGATGTCGAGCCGGTCGCCGTCGATACGGAACGCCTCGACCCTGCTGTGAACGCAGAGAAAGTCGATAAGATGGCCGGGTGCGTCGTGATTGTTTGAGGTATTCAGGAACCGCTCCAGTTCCTTCCAGACCGACGGCTGGAAAAAATAGAGCGGCGGGCAGGTCCAGTTCGACGGCGGCTGCGCGGCTTTTTCATGGAGGCGAACGACCCGGTCTGATTCACCGAACTCCAGCACTCCGGTCTGCTTCAGCCTGGCCGCATCCGTCTCCTCGATTGCCGTGATGCGATGGCCGCTGCCCCTGAGAAACGATTTCCACAGCGGAGCCAGCGCGAACCGGTAGATATTGTCGCCGCCGGACACGAGAATCTTATCTGGCGTGCCGATCATGTGCAGGGCCAGCATCAGATCCCCGGAGGCACCGAGCCGGGTCTCGTTGTCGGTGCAGCCGTCGTCGTAGATCTCGATCCGCAGCCGGCGGTAAGTTCCCCGTTCGATATGGTTTTCCCGCCAGCGCAGGAAATGATCAAAGAATCTGCGGTTGCTGACCAGGTGGACGGCATCGATGGAACCCAGGGCAGACAACTGGTCCATCAGGTAGTCTATGACCGGCTGGCCGGCCACCGGCAGCAGCGGTTTCGGGAAATTCCTGGTCAATGGATACATGCGCGTTGCAAAGCCCGCGCAGAGCAGTACCGCGTTCATAGAAAACGCACTCCGTCATCGGATCTGCTGAGATAGACGAAGGCCTTTTCCGCAACTTCCGGATGCAGGCTGCGATAGGATTGGGCGATGTCTCCGGCGGCTGTCGCCGCCTGAGTCGCTTTGGCCAGGCCGACCACACATCCGCCGAAGCCGCCACCCATGAAGCGGGCGCCATACACCCCCTCGGCCGAACTGACGATCTGCTGAAGATCGCAGACCGCCGGAATCCCGCATTCATACTGTTCGATCGAACTCCGGCAGGACTCGTTCATGAGCCGGCCGAAGGTTTTGATGTCGCCGCTATTCCAGGCCGCCAGGCCATCCTTCACCCGCCGGGTCTCGCCGAAGAAGTGGTTTGCCCTCCTGCGGATGAGCGGATCCAACTGCTCGCCGTAGCGCTCGAAAACCGAAGGGTCGATGCCGGAAAGCACGTCTGAAACAGGTTCCCCCGCGAGCGCTGCCAGCTCATGGGCCGCCATCCGGCATTCTTCCACCCGGGAATTGTAGCCCGACGTGGTCAGCTCCCGTGAATAACCGGAAAAGGCAACAATAATGCGGTACTCATTTTCACCATGTCGATCCGCCAGCGGCGTTACCTTCGGTGCGACCGTATCGATATGCAGCAGGTGTCCTTTTCTGCCGAACACGATCGAAGACTGATCGAGGATGCCGTTGTTGAGGCCGATAAAGCCATTCTCCGCTCTTCTGTTCAAGTGGACGTAGTCCCAGGCTGACAGATGCAGGTCGTTGGCTTTTGCCAGGGCATGCAGGTATGTGAGCAACACCGACGCCGAAGAACTGAGGCCGCAGCCGGGAAGCATGCCGTCGAGCAGGCCGGTGATTCCGCGCCTGAGATCACAGCGCTCCTTCAAGGCCAGGGCGGCGGCGCGGGGGTACACTCCCCAGAAACTGCCGGTGGATTCGGGGATGTCATCGAGATCGAACTTAACGGTACCGGGATAATTTCTGCTCTTGAGCCTGACCCGGGGAGTATCCTCGACACGAAAGGCCATCAGGGTCGAGGCGTTGATGGTCATCCCCAGAACCGGACCGCCCTGATGATCGATATGCGCGCCCAGCGGGCAGATGCGATACGGTGAAACGATCACCGAGATGTCATCCCGTGATATGCCGGTTTCGTTGGCGAAGAGATCGGAGAGAATGCGCTGCTGTTGCTGAATATCGGGAAATTCCATGGCCTTGTTGTATAAGGATCTAGAACAGGGGTCTGAAATCGGGGTCGGCCCCCTGTTTCAGGTCCCGGCATAGCCCTGGTTTTTTGCCTGTCAGAACGTAATAATCTGGTATCCCCGGGCAAGGTAGGACTCGAGTGAAGGGTGACCCATCAGGTCCCCCGCGACCGGCAGCCCTTGAGCCTCGGCGTCCTCGAGGCTGCCGAGCTTCGCGGAACAGGCCCTGCAGACGCAGTCGATCAGCCCCTTGTCTTTGACTTTCGCATACAGCGGGGCAAACGGAGTATCCGGGTCCGTGAACGCGGAAACAAGCTTTACGGCACCGCCCTCGATCACCATTTTGACCTGGTAGCCTTTCTCATGGAAATCCAAGGCATAGAGAAGCACATGGCCGAAACACATGAGCTCAGGATTGTACGTGATCAATGCAATTCTGTTCATTTCATTCCCTCGCATCGTCGTTTTTTCGCGTCGTTGCTGGACAATATACATCTGCATCACTAAAATCATGGAACCGAAGTAAAGTCTACACTTTTTTACCCACTGCCGAATCGCCAATGATGGAGCTCGTTACCAACTGCACGAGGCGGATAAGCCGATTGGCTTGTCTGGTCTGCATCGGGGTATTGCTCGCAGCCCTGATTCCCGGATGCAACCTGTCTCCCAGGGAGCCGCTGCCGGTATTCGGCACCGTTGAAATCCCCTACACATTTACCGATCAGGACGGCAAGCCGATCAACCAAAAAATGCTGTCGGGCAGGATATACGTGGCTGATTTTTTCTTTACCACCTGCCCGACCATCTGCCCGATCATGAAGACCCAGATGCTCAGGATTTACGAAGCGTACCGGGACAGCGACCAGCTCGTCCTGGTCTCCCATTCGATAGATCCGGAACACGATACCGTGGAAGCTCTGCACGACTATGGTTCGAGGCTGGGAATATCGGCTCAACGATGGCACCTGGTCACCGGGATCAAGGATGAGATCTACGACACCGCCAAACGCTACGGACTGGCCGCGCTCGAGGATAAAAACGCGGCCGGCGGCTTCATTCATTCCGGTTCGTTCTCCCTGGTAGACAGGCAGGGGCGGATTCGCGGTTACTACCAGGGAACCGATACCCATGAGGTCGATACCCTGATACAAGACATTCGCCGGCTGCTCGATGAAGGCTGACATGAACACGGAGCGGCCAATCCGGGCGGCAGCCCTTGCCCTCTGCGCGGCCGTCCTCATCACTGCCGTCGCCGGCTGCAGCGGGGATACAGGAACCGCCGAGGGCTACCTGAACAACTGCTCCCCATGCCACGGTCGCGATGGAGAGGGCCTGCGCTCGCTCTATCCGCCGCTGAAAGATTCCGCCTATCTGTCGCAGCAGCTTGACCAGCTCCCCTGTTTGCTGGTAAACGGCATTGCGTCGCCGTTCGGTTCAACCGACAGTACCCCCAGAATGCGGATGCCGTCTTTCGCCCATCTCAGCAGTGATGACCTGTATGCTGTGATCGCCTATCTGTCGGCGACCTGGGGAACCGCTGGAAAAACCGTATCCAGACAGGAGGTGGAAGCATGGCTGAGCGAATGCCGCTGATCCGCTGGGATGGTATGGGTGCCCTGTGTGCAGTGGCCGCCGCCTCGCTGTGGATCCTGGTAGGCGGCTGCTCAGATCCGGATACCGACCTGAACGAGCGGCTGCGCAGCGACATAACCCTGATCCATGACCAGGTCATGAGGCAGACCGGCCTCATCTTCGATCTCAGGGTGCGGCTCGGCCAGCTCCGTAAAGCGCTGGAAAACGATCTGCAGGACCAGGGCCGGAAGATCGACGAATTGTCGGAAGCGCTGGAAGAAGCTGATCGAATGATGTTCGCGTGGATGAACCAGTATCAGACCCTTGCCGTCGACGATGACATTGGCGTTGACAATGCCTATCGGCAGGAGCAGCTCGAGGCGATACGGTCAGTGAGCCGAAGGACCGACACGGCCGTTTCCGCTGCCGAACAGTTTATCGCCGCGGCCGAAGCCGATGCGCTTTAATTCAGACTGAACGCTTTGCAAATGGGTTATGCTGATTAGTGTGTTGTCTGCCTGTACGATCGGCAGCCGCGTTAACTACCTTTCACAATAACAGGGAATCTCTATGTCCAGCACCTTCGGTACCCTCTTCAAGGTTGCAACCTTTGGTGAATCGCACTGTAAAAGCGTCGGCGTCGTGATCGACGGCTGTCCCCCGGGAATGCGCCTGAGCGAAGCCGACATCCAGGTGCAGCTCGACCGGCGCAGACCGGGGCAGTCGAAACTGACCACCGACCGTCAGGAACAGGATCAGGTCACGATCCTGTCAGGCACTGAGAACGGTGTGACCCTCGGCAGCCCGATCGCGCTCACGGTCGACAATCTCGACCAGCGCCCATCTGACTACGGCGACATGCAAACGATCCCGAGGCCGTCCCACGCCGATTTCACCTATATGGCCAAATACGGTATCAAGGCTTCGTCCGGCGGGGGCAGGTCCAGCGCCCGGGAGACGATCGGCACCGTCTCGTCGGGCGCTGTGGCCGATAAAATCCTCAGAGAACGCTACAACATCGAGATCGT
>JAJDNR010000225.1 GCA_022340565.1 Desulfofustis sp. | reverse complement strand
AAGGTTGGCTGGTTGAGATGAAACTAACGGTTATCATAAGCAGCAATTCATCCGAGTACAATTGCTAAATGGACTAAACGATATGAGAAATCAAATTAGTACGAGCGTAATTTCCGGTTCTGTAATACTCATTGGATATGGCTGATGCACGATTGTCCGCCACCGGCTGGCACAACAGCTCGGATTGCGGGAGCGCAATCGAAAAATCTTGATCGGGTGAGCGTTTATGAAGCTGAATTGCGATATGGGCGAGAGCTATGGTCCTTATAAGCTAGGCCGCGACGAAGAAGTCATGAAACATGTACATATGGCCAACATCGCCTGCGGGGCCCACGGCGGCGACCCGATGGTGATGGAGCGCACGGTGGCCATGGCCGTCAGGCACCAGGTGATGGTCGGTGCCCATCCCGGTTACCCTGATTTACAGGGATTCGGGAGACGGGTCATCGATTATGCCCGGGATGAGATCCGTACCATGGTCCTCTATCAGACCGGAGCGCTGGCCGCCTTCTGCAGGGCCGCCGGGACCCCGCTCGGCTATGTGAAGCCGCACGGCATGCTGTACAATACGATGATGGCCGACGACACCGTTCTCGCCGCGGTTTTCCAGGCGGTTGCGTCCTTCGATGGAGCGATCCCCGTCATGATCCAGGCCACCCCCCGCTGGCGCCACCATCAGCAGCTTGCCGATGAGCATGGCGTGGCGCTGCTCTGGGAAGCCTTTGCGGACCGTGCCTACGAACCTGATGGAAGCCTCCGTAAACGCAACCTTTCCGGAGCCCTGCACGACCGTGAAGGCGTCATCAAGCAGGCCGAGATTCTCTGCCGGGACAAGTATATCGCGGCCTCCGACGGGACCAGACTGGAATTCCCGGTGGATGCCCTCTGTGTCCACGGTGATTCTGAATCGAGCATTGCCGTCATCGCCCAGCTCAGGGAACTGGTGGACTCCTATGAAGATTGAGGTGCTTTCCGAATTCAGCTACCTGATTCGTTTTCCAGGCGACAAGACGAACCTGCCCGAGCCGACCGCACTGGGCATTGCCGCCCAATTGATCCGCGATGCCTTCGACGAGGACTGGGTAGAGGTCGTTCCGGTGTTTGCCGATCTTCTGGTGACCCTGTCAGCCAATGCATTCACCGATGGAAAGGATCCGCAAACGGTCATATCGGCCTGTCTTGACAGACTGGAGCGGCAGGGAGGGGCGCAGATCGAGCCCCGCATGATCGAGGTTCCGGCATGCTACGATGAGGAATTCGCCGACGATCTGGCTGAAATTGCTGAAAAGGGCGGGATGACCGTTAACGAGGCGGTGAACCTTCACGCCGGACAGACCTACAAGGTCTACGCGATGGGATTTTGCGCCGGGTTTGGCTACATGGGCGATGTGCCGGACCCGTTGAGGCAGCCGAGGCGATCGTCTCCGCGAACCAGAATTCCGGTGGGCAGCATCGCCATCGCAGACTTCATGACCGCCGTTTACCCGCTGGCAATGCCGGGCGGCTGGCACATTATCGGCCGCTGCCCGGTGCCGTTTTTCAACCCCGATGATCAGCACAATCCGACGCTGTTGAGGGCTGGAGATCTGCTGCGTTTTCAGCCGATCGATAAAGACGAATTTCACAGACTGCAGGCAAAATGGCAACAGTAACGATTACCAGAGCAGATTTCTTTGCCTCCATTCAAGACCTGGGGCGGCGGCGGACGCAGCACATGGGACTTGCACAGAGCGGCGTTGCCGATGAATATTCGTTTTTCCGGGCCAATTATCTCGCCGGCAACACTGTTACTACCCCGGTGATAGAGATTATATCAGGGCTGTTCAGCGTGACCACCGACAGCCCGGTGACGATGGCCCTTGCCGGGGCGGACATGTCCGCCAGGGCCAACAACGCACCCCTGTCGCCCTGGCAGAGTTTCGTGTTGATGCCGGGCAAGGTTCTCGAACTGAAAAACTCCACCGGCGACGGTATCTTCAGCTATCTTGCGGTGAAGGGCGGATTCGACATCCCCCTGTGTTTTAACAGCGCATCCACGGTGGCCAGGGAAAATCTCGGCGGCCACCAGGGTCGAAAGCTTGGTGTCGGAGACCAATTGACGACGATTCTGGAGCGGCCGCTGTGCCCGACGCTGGCTACGCCTCCCGACCAGATACCGCAGTTCGGTAAGCCCATCACGCTTCGCCTCATGCCGGGCTATGACCATGACCGCTTCCCGGAAGACTCGAAAGCGCTGCTTTTTTCCCGTGAATACACGGTAAGCACCAAGATGGACCGGACCGGCATCCGGCTCGACGGCCCTCCGGTTGTGTGGGGGCAGGGCGATATACTCAGCAAGCCGGTGGCGCTCGGTGTCGTCCAGATCACCAATGACGGCACTCCCGTCGTACTTCTCAGGGAACGCCAGTCCACCGGGGGGTACCCGATGATGGGAGTGGTGTCGCACCTGGACCTTTTCAAGCTGGTCCAGGCGTTTCCCGGCACCCCGGTTCGTTTCGTTCCGGCAGATCCGGCCAGGCTCCGCCGCGAGCTGATTCGTTTCTATTCATTCTGGGGGCTGGCGTAGCATCGCGCCACCGCCACCGCCGGATTTAAAGCCGCTGTTTCCCCGTCAATCCAGACCGAACAGTCAGCAAAAAAGCATGGTTTTTCATATTGATCTGGAATAAGGTAGGCTACTTGTTTTTCGGGCGACTGTAACCAGGATAAGGGGCTGCGGGTGTGACGAGGCGCCGGCCCGCAGGACGGCGGAAGCCGTGCGTGCAGATTCCCGGTTTTGATTTGCTGGCCGGATGTCCGCAGACCCATGAACAGTGTGGAGGTTTTCATGTCATTTCCAATCGATTTTCGTGCCTATCAACCGCTCAGCTTCGATACATCGCAAAAAACGCTGGGCCAAGACCAGAAGCAGGCGCTGCTGGCCAATATCGGCCTGGTCAGGGACAGCCTGGTGTTCTTTACCGCCCTGGCCAACGTCAAGGGACTCGGCGGCCATACCGGCGGCGCCTACGACATCGTCCCCGAGGTCCTTATCGTCGACGGATTCATGAAGGGCGATGCGCGAATTTTTCCGGTCTATTTCGACGAAGCGGGGCACCGGGTCGCGATCCAGTACCTGATGGCCGCGCTGAACGGTCGCAAACGGTTCGAGGACCTGCTTCACTATCGTGAATTCGGCAAGGGACTTTACGGCCATCCGGAACGTGACGAGGAGGCCGGTGTGTTTTTCAGTTCAGGCCGCCTCGGGCATCTGTGGAGTTATGTGAACGGGGTTGCTGAAGCCGACCGAAGCCGTATCGTGGTGATGTTCGGCAGCGATGGCTCGCAGCAGGAAGGGGACGATGCCGAAGCCGCCCGCTACGCAGTGGCCCGCGGCCTCAACGTGAAGGTGCTGATCGACGACAACGACGTGACTATCGCCGGTCATCCCAGCGAGTACCTGACAGGCTTCGAGGTCGCAAAAACCCTGGCCGGGCATGGGCTTAACGTAAACGAGGGCGACGGCGAGGACCTGGATAGTCTGTTTGAGCGGATAGCCGCGGCACTGGCCGCCGACGGTCCGGTCGCACTGATCAACAGGCGAAAGATGGCGCCGGGCGTGCCCGGAATCGAAGGTCTGCCGAAAGGCCACGACGTGATTCCGGTCGATTTCGCGATCCAATATCTGGAGGCGAGGGGCTGTGCCCAGGCGGTCGAGATCCTGAAAAATACGACGGTGTCGAAAGTCAAGCAGACCTATCTGGGCAGTACCCCGGAGACCGGCAAATGCCGCGACGATTTTGGCAAGATCGTCTCCGAGATTATCGGTTCGATGGACAACCCGGCGGAAAAGGTGATCGTCATCGATTCCGATCTCGAGGGGTCGTGCGGACTTCACCATATCCGCAAGAACCATCCGGCTGTGTATGTGGCCGGCGGCATCATGGAACGCAACAACTTTTCGGTGGCGGCCGGGTTTGGTTCAGAGCCGGGGAGGCAGGGCATCTTCGGGACTTTTTCCGCATTTCTCGAGATGATCGTCTCCGAAGCGACCATGGCCCGGCTGAACAACGCCAACCTGCTCGCTCATTTTTCCCATGCGGGAGTCGACGACATGGCCGACAACACCTGCCATTTCGGTATCAACAACTTCTTCGCCGACAACGGTCTCGAAGAGGGGGACACAACTCGGCTCTATTTCCCCGCCGATGCGTTGCAGCTGCGGGCGATGCTGCCCCGGATCTTCGACGATCCGGGGCTCCGCTTTGTTTTCTCCACCCGTTCGGCAACGCCGTTTATCCTGGCAGCCGATGGCAATCGTCTCTATGGCGACGGCTACACCTTCGAACCGGACAGGGATGAAATCGTCAGGGAAGGCACCGCCGGTTATATCGTCTCCTACGGAGAAATGCTCTACCGCTGCCTCGACGCGGTCGAACGCCTGAAGCAGGAGGGCATCGACGTTGGCCTGATCAATAAGCCGACCCTGAACATAATCGACCCGGAGATGCTTGCTGTTGCCGGCAACAGCCCGATGGTGCTGGTTGTCGAGAGCCAGTCGACCAAGAGCGGTCTCGGCTGCCGCTACGGTACCTGGCTGCTGAAAAACGGCTATACCCCCACCTACGATCATGTGGGCACCCACCGGGAAGGCTGCGGCGGTCTTGGTGAACAGGTCGCACACCAGGGCTGTGACCCGGCAACGATCAAGGCCCGGGTGAAAGCGCTGCTCTGATTCGGGAAGCAGGAAGTTCGAGATGGATGAAGCGGGATGTCGTCTCCATGGCGACGATGTCCCGTGTGTTATGCTCTGGCAATGAGCGGTGCAGCCGGGGCGAGTATCCTGATGGCCGAGATCAGTTTGTCGATGTCGATTTCAGCGCCGATTTCCGTCTTGAATGTTTCCAGCACCGGCAACGCCTTGGCTCCGATTTTGGCGGCACGCTGCCGGTATCCCAGTTCAAGATTTATGTATACGCCGGCCGCCCTGATCAACGCCTGCAGGATCAGTTTGCGGCTTCCCGACGCTCTGATCCACGCCGGTTCGAGGATTTCATGGACCTCGAAAAACAGCTGGAGGTCCCAGAGCACCGCGGCCTGGTGAAGCAGCGGCGTGTCCGTTCCGATCTGCTCGAGGGCCCGGGCATAACGATCGAGGCGGGAGTTGATGTAGTCGACATACGGCGGCGCCGGGGATGCCTTCAGATACGATTGAGCGACCGCCTCGGCACCGGCAAGGGATCGGTCGTCCAGCACCCCGGCAATCGATTCGGACAGATCGTTGCGGATGTCCCGGCTCAGACGATCTTCAAAAGGGTTGAAAACGGCGGGGGCCATGATTGTTTGGAGTGGCGGTCGGCTGGTATCTCAGAGGTGTCGGATCGGCCATGGTGAAAAACTAATCATCTTCGTCTTCGGACGGCAACGGTTCCTCCTCGTCGTCATCACCGTATTCGCTGTCATCGTCATCGTCGCCATCGTCGTCTCCGCCATCTTCCTCGCCGTCGTCTCCCTCGCCGTCGTCTCCCTCGTATTCCTCCTCCTCGACCTCTTCGGCCTCCTCGGCCTCCTGCCGCATTCTTACGGCCTTGGGGATCTTGGATTCGGGAAGAATGATTTCGGTTATCTTCTCGATCTCATCTTGAATACCCGGGTCTTTCTGACAGACGGTACAGGTCACGACATGCTGCTTGATGAACTGGACCATGCGCGCCGGAGCCATGGTCTCTTCCTTGACGTGCAGATACCACTGTTTGGCGAGTTTTATCAGTCTCTCACACTGCATAGACGAACTACTGAATTATGTTGAAAAAAATAGCACCAGCCAGCCTAAAACAATGCATTATAATAATAAGTTGCTTTCCTGGTCAATATTAATTAGTTTTACGGCCCACCACCAAATTCTCCAGACGGAAGTGGATAGGGCACTGGTGGCCCTCCCGGACTTCAAATCCGGTGTAGCGGGTTAACAGCCTGCTGGGTGGGTTCGATTCCC